>CAMOIK010000061.1 GCA_946615875.1 uncultured Verrucomicrobiota bacterium
GCGTGACGCCCGAGATGGCACGCACCAACATCGACATAGGCGGCCCTTGCATGGTTCGCGCCTCCGCGAAGAACTATCTGCGCGTGGCATCCGTGACCGACCCGCTCGACTACGCCAACATCGCGCAGGAGCTGGAGGCGCACGGCGGCACGATAGGCCTCGACACGCGCTTCAAGCTGATGAAGAAGGCGTTTGCGCACACTGCGCAGTACGACACGGCGATTTCGCAGTTCTTCTCGACACGCACGTGGGAAGAGGTCAACGCCACGTATCGCCAGCATTGAAGCGCAGCGCTCGCTGACCGGCGACGATGGAGACACGCTTTCCCGCCGCTGCAAACTGACGCCGACTAGATGACAAGCAAAGAGATCAAACACTGCCTTCGGCGGCCTTTCGAGTGGCTGGGCATAATGTCCGCCGTCGCGGTGTTCGCGTTCATGCCGCGCCAAGCGATGCTCGTCTTGGCCGACATGGCCTCTGCCGTGATGTATCGTTTCGACGCCAAGGGGCGACGCCACGCCGCCGACAACCTCCGCGTAGTCTTCGGAGAAAGATGGCCCGGCTCGAAACGCGCGGAGAAGATCGTGCGGCGCAGCTACCGCAACATGGCACGCGCGGTGGCACACGTCTTCTGGACCCTGCGCGATGCCAAGCGCCGCGCCGCCAGCGCCGGCGAAATGTCTGCCGAAGGAAAGGCGTTCCTCGCGGCGAACAAGCCGGCGATCACAGTCTCGGCTCATCTGGGATGCTGGGAGATACTCTCGCAGCTCGCGTTCCTGGAGGGGCATCAGATGATGTCGGTCGCCAAGGACATAGGCTCGTCAGGGATGACCTCGCTGCTGATGAAGGCGCGCAGGTCGATCGGGCAGGAAATCGTCCATGCCGACGGGGCGTTCCGCCCGCTGATGACAGGCCTGAAATCCGGCAAGTCGCTAGGGCTGCTGGTGGATCAGCCGGTGCGCCCTTCAGACGGCGGGATATGGGTTCGCTTCTTTGGTCGCCCATATCCCGTCTCGGCAGCGCCGGCGTTCTTCGCAGCGAAAGGCAAGGCACCCGTCGCCGTCGCCTGGTCTCGTCCGCTTAAGGACGGGCGCTACCGCTGCGAAGTGCTGGCAAACTACGCTCCGGAAGAAATGCGCGACATATGGCGGGCGACGCAGCGCATCATGCACGACATCGAGAAGGTTGTTCGCCGTCATCCATCATGCTGGCTACTGAACTACAACGCCTTCCGCAAACACCCTAAACCAGACGAACTCGCCAAACTCGCCGAGAACGAGTCGAGAGGCTAGCGTCTTTGTCGTTGGTTGACAGTGGCTGGCTAGCCACAAACTCTTCCACCCCTTCCACCCTTCTCAACTTCCTAAACCCACTCAACTCTCGACCCATGAAGGTGATGCAACTGGTGCCTGCAATGGAGCAGGGAGGCGTGGAACGCGGCGTAACGGAAATGAACCGTGCTTTTGCCGCGCATGGCTGGGAGAACGTGGTCGTCTCCGCCGGTGGTCGTCTCGCCGAGACTATCGTGGCTGACGGCGGCAGACACGTGACGCTCGACGTCAAAAGCAAAAATCCGCTGACCTATTTCGCGCGGACCCATCGGCTTCGCGCGCTTCTCGACGCCGAACGTCCCGACGCCGTATGCGCCCATTCACGCGTTCCCGCCTGGCTCTTCGCGGGCGCGGCGAGGCGCGGCGCACGGATGCCTTGGATCACCTTCGCGCACGGAGCCAACTCGATTTCGCCGTATTCGCGCATCATGACGCGCGGCGACCTCACCGTGACGCCGAGCCGCTACATAGCCGACTACCTCAAGGCGGCCTACGGCATCGCCGAAGAAAAACTCCGCGTGATTCCGCGCGCAATCGAGCGTGACCGCTTCAATACGGCGGCCCTGGACGCAGATTTCATCGCGGCAAAGCGCGGCGAATGGCGTGTCAACGGACGCAAGGTGGTAATGGGCGTAGGCCGCATCACGCAGCTCAAGGGCTACGACATCCTTGTGCAGGCGCTCGCCATGCTCCCGCAGGACTACATGCTGGTGATAGTCGGAGAAGCGGAAGAACTGCGCAGGGACGTGGAGGACGATCTGCGCAGACTCGTCGCAGAACTGGGACTTGGCGGACGCGTCGTCTTCGCCGGACATCAGCAGAAGGTGGCAGAGTGCCTGTCCATCGCCAGCGTGGTCGTGTCGTCCAACGTGAAGAAGGCGGAGGCGTTCGGCCGTTCTATGGCGGAAGCATTGGCCATGGATCGCCCCGTTGTCGCCAAGGCGTTCGGCGGCGCTCTCGACATCATCGAGCCTGGCAGAAACGGAGA
Organism: uncultured Verrucomicrobiota bacterium; assembly: GCA_946615875.1. Classification (GTDB taxonomy): domain Bacteria; phylum Verrucomicrobiota; class Kiritimatiellia; order RFP12; family UBA1067; genus UBA1067. The sequence goes on from CAMOIK010000061.1 coordinate 2,320, forward strand.
GTTTGTGGTGGACGGCACGCCAGATGAGTTCGCCTCCGCTATCGCAAAGGCGGCGACGGCTGGCTACAGCGGCATCCGCGATGCGGCGCTAGACAAGTTCTCGTTCGACAGGATGGTCGCCGCTTCGCTTGCCGTTTACGAAGAAGTTGTCGCCAGCGCCTCGTCGACCGCCGGCGGGAGGAGGTTGTGATGGAGAAAAAGAGAGTCCTGGTCACAGGTTCGTCGCGAGGCATAGGCAAAGCGATCGCCGATACGCTCGCCGCGCAGGGCTATGACGTGACTACGCATTCCGTGCGTTCGGGCGGCACGAGTCTGCGGTTTGACATAGCGGACCGTGAAGCCGCCCGCGCCGCGATCGAGGCGGACATCGCCGCTCGCGGCCCCTACTACGCCGTGGTGCTGAATGCGGGGATAAACCGCGACAGCGCCTTCCCGGCGATGGAGGATGCTGAATGGGACGCCGTCATCCGCACCGACCTCGATGGCTTCTACAACGTACTCAAGCCGTGCGTGATGCCGATGGTTTCGGCGCGCATCAAGGGGCGCATCGTCGCCATTTCCTCCGTCTCCGGCATCGTAGGCAACCGCGGACAGACTAACTATTCCGCAGCGAAGGCCGGCGTTGTCGGCGCGGTCAAGGCGCTTGCCGTGGAGTTGGCCAAACGAGGCATCACTGTGAACGCCGTCGCACCAGGCGTGATAGAGACGGACATGGCCGACGGCATCGCAGAGTTCGCCGACGAGGTGAAGAAAGCAATACCCATGCGCCGTTTTGGGTTGCCGAGCGAGGTAGCGTCGCTTGTGGCCTATCTGCTCTCGGACGGTGCTGCATACATCACCCGCCAGGTCATATCGGTGAACGGAGGCCTGGCCTGACCTGCGCCGGTATCGAAACCTCGACTTCCAAACCTCAAATCAGAAACTGTGGGACATAATGAAAATAACAGTGATAGGCGATGGCGGATGGGGCACGGCAAATGCGCTGCTGCTCGCCGGCTACGGACACGAGGTCACGCTCTGGGGCGCTTTTCCCGACCATGTCGAAGAGATGCGGCGCACCCGCCGCAACGATAGTTTCCTCGCGGGCGTGGCGCTGCCCGAGTCGTTGCGCCTGACCGCCGACTGCAAGGAAGCGGTAGAGGGCGCGGAAATAGTCGCGCTTGCACCGCCGTCGAAGTTTTTTGCGTCCGTGATGGAACGCTTCACCGGGCTGGTGACGCAGCGGCATCTCGTCGTTTCACTGACCAAGGGACTTTGCGAAAGGACGCACAAGCGCATGACGCAGCTCGCTTGTGACATTCTCGGCGTCAAAGATGTAGTCGCGCTCGCCGGACCAACACACGCCGAGGAAGTTGCTCGGCGCATCCCGACCACAATTGTCGCGGCCTGCGGCGACATAAGCAAGGCCAAGGAAGTGCAGAGCGTGTGGTCTGGTCCGTTTTTCCGCGTGTACACTTCCTCCGATCCGGTGGGCGTGGAAATCGGCGGCGCAGTCAAGAACGTAATCGCCATCGCCGTGGGATGCTCGGACGGCATGGGCTTCGGCGACAACACGCGCGCCGCGCTGATAACGCGCGGCCTGGCAGAGATGAAGCGCTTCGTGATCGCCTATGGCGGGCGTCCGGAAACGCTGAGCGGTCTCGCCGGCATAGGCGATCTGATCGTCACTTGCACGTCGCGGCACTCGCGCAACCACACTGTGGGAGAGCGGTTGGGCAAGGGCGAAAAGATAGGAGACATACTGGATTCTATGCAGATGGTTGCCGAGGGCGTGTGGAACTCCAAGGTAGTCCGCGAGCTCGCTGCGACGATGGGAGTGGAAATGCCCATATCCGACCTAGTATATGCACTTTGCCATGAAGACTTCGATGCGTCGCAGGCGGTCGAAGCCATGATGTCGCGGGAGCTCAAGAGCGAGTAGAACCACGCGAAACACGAAAGGTCTGTAGGAATGTCGCTGTTTGCCGTGTATTCGTTGTTCGCGTTTGCGATGGGGGCGTGCGTCGCCTCCTTTCTCAATGTGGTGGTATGGCGCGTTCCCAGAGGAGAGTCGATTGTCTCGCCGCCTTCGCACTGCCCGAAGTGCGGCGCGGCGATTCGCTGGTGGCAGAATCTGCCCATCGTCTCTTGGCTCGCGCTGCGCGGCAGGTGCTCGCACTGCCACGCTCCAATATCGCCGCGCTATCTGCTAGTAGAGGCTTTGGGCGGCGCACTCTACCTCGCCGCATTCTGGCACACGTTCGCGCCGGGCGCTGCGGCATCGCTCTTCGCCATCGCAGAACTGGTCACATGGTGGACGTGGATCGCGCTGATGATCGCCGGATCGTTCATAGACTTCGGCCATCAACTACTGCCGGACTTTGTGACGGTCGGCGGCATGGCGCTGGGACTCGCATTCGCGGCGGCGGAGACGGCGATTTTCTTGGCGACAACGCGGGTCGTACCGTCCGGATGGTGGGAATGCTCAAGCAGGATTGCAATGTCCGTTGTCGGTCTTCTGGCGGGGCTTGCCATCATGGGCGCCATACGCTGGCTGGGGACAAAAGCATTCGGCCGCGAAGCGATGGGGATGGGCGACGTGCTGCTCATGGGAGCGGTAGGCTCGCTCTTCGGCCCGGTCGCTGTCGTCTTCTGCTTGATGCTCTCTGCTCTTCTCGGCTCCGTCGCGGGCGTCGGCGCAATGCTTCTTTCCAAGACAAGGCTCGGACAGTTCGCGGCCATTCCATACGGCCCATACATATGCATGGCCTGTCTGATCTGGATGTTTCGCGGCCCGCAGGCCATCCACTGGTATCTTTCACTCCTTAAGCTCACACCATGAAAAAGCAAAAGACCGACTACTTCAAGGCCGTCATACTGGCGGGCGGCAACGGCGAGCGCTTCTGGCCGCTCTCTACGCCCGAACGACCCAAGCAATTCCTGCGCGTATTCGGCGGCGAAAGCCTGATACGCCAGAGCGTGAATCGTCTCGCGGGGCTGGTGCGCAACGAGGACGTCTTCGTGGTAACATCGCGCGCGCTCGTCGCCGCCACGCGCCGCGAACTGCCGGAGATACCCGAAAGCAACATCATCGGCGAGCCTATGCGACGCGACACCGGCGCAGCCGTGGCGCTTGGCGTCGGCGTCGCCGGCGAAGGCATCGTGGGATTCTTCCCAAGCGACCAGATGGTCGCGGACCCGACGGGCTTTCGCCACGCCGTGGCGACTGCCGCCGCCATTGCCGCGCGCCAGCCCAAGATTGTCACGATCGGCATCAAGCCCACTTTCCCGGCGACCGGTTTCGGCTACATCGATCCAGCCACCAAGCGCTTCGTGGAAAAACCCGGGGAACGCGAAGCGAAGGCATACCTCAAGGCCGGTTACCTCTGGAACGCGGGAATGTTTATTGCCTCTGCCGACACATTCCGCACAGCTTTCGAGCAATACGCCCCGGCGCTCATGCCGCTCATCGAAAGGCCGTCAGCCAATCTCGCCAAGGTTTACGAGGGGCTGCCGAAGATATCGTTTGACTTCGCCGTCATGGAGAAATCGAAAGAAGTCGATGTGGTGCCTGGCGACTTCGGATGGGACGACGTAGGCAGCTTCACCGCCTTCGACAGGTATTTCCCGCACGACTCGCGGCGCAACGTCCGAGAAGGACCGTGCACGGTGGTAGATTCCGAAGACAACATCTGCGTGGCGCGCTCGGCCCGAATATCGCTGCTGGGCGTCAAAAACCTCGTGGTCATCACCACCCCGGACTCCGTTCTCGTCGCAGACAAGTCCAAGATTTCCGAAATGAAGAAACTGTTCAAATGAAGCTGCACCGTCCGCGCCTGAAGCCGAGCGCGCCAGCCGAGGAGAAGCCGCGCCACAAGTTCAAGGCCGTGATAGCCTACGATGGGACGGCGTTCGCCGGGTGGCAGTACCAGGGCAACGCGCTTGCCGTCCAGCAGGTTGTGGAGGAGGCTCTGTCGTGGCTAGACGAGAATCCCGTCCGCGTGTACGGTTCGTCGCGCACCGACGCCGGCGTGCACGCCAAGGGGTTCGTGGCGCACTTCTGGCTGCGCAAGCCCATTCCGCCAGACAAGGTGCTGAGGGCGATCAACTCACACCTTCCCGAAGCCGTGCGCTTCCTCAAGGTATCGAAGGCGAACGACGACTTCAACGCGCAACTCTCCGCCTACGGGAAGGAGTACCGCTACCACATATACCAGGGGCCAATCATGCCGCCACACCTGGTGCCCTACTGGACATACTGCCACCACGAACTCGACCTCGAAGCGATGCGGAAGGCTGCGACGCTTTTCGTTGGGCGGCACGACTTTCGTTCGTTCGCGGCGGCGTCGGACAAGCCCATGAACAACTGCGTGCGTGAAATCTACTCGTGCGAAGTCAAAAAGTCCGGGCCCAAGCACGTGATAATCGTTCGCGGCAACGGCTTCCTCTACAAGATGGTGCGCTCGATGGCCGGCTTCCTGATTTCCGTTGGCAAGGGCAACGAGAGGCCGGAGGCGGTCCGGGAACTTCTCGAACGCCACGAGCCGCGCACGGCCCGCGTGGAAACAGCGCCGGCGCGCGGGCTCTTCCTCTGGAAGGTTTTCTACAGAAAGCTTGGCGGACTGGAAGGTTGAGATGTCGGTTCGAGTAGCCAGAGGGTTCTGGGATCGCGTCCGAGGCTTGATGTTCGTCCGCGACATGGCGCCTGGCGAAGGATTGCTCATCGAGCGCTGCAATGCCATACACACCTGTTTCATGCGTTTCGCGATCGACGCGACATTCTTGGACGCAGAAGGCAACGTAGTCAAGGTCGTGCGCAACATCCGTCCATGGCGGCTTTGCGTATTCGGCGGACGACGCGCCGTCAAGGTGCTGGAGACGAAGGCCGCCCCGGCGGATGAAACGTGCAAGTGCCGAGAATGAATATGCAATTGCCCTTCGCGCCTGGAAATGCTAAACTGTGCGGCGCTTGAAGCGATTCAGGGGCCGTGGCGGCCCCTCCGAAAGGATGTGACATGGGAAAACCGACAAAATTCTTCTGCCTGTGCATGAGCCCCGCGATAGACGCGACGGTGGCTCTGCCCTGCGCCCCGAGGGGCGAGGGCGAGATATTCAAGGACATTCACGACGCCGAGAACGTGGGCGGCAAGGCGGTCAACGTGGCGCGATGGCTCGCGCTGCGCGGTGCGCCTGTCGTGTGCGGAGGTCTGCTTGGCAGGGACAACGACGCCGGCTTTGCCAGGGAGCTGGAGAAATTCGGCATCACCGACGCATTCCTGCGCGTGCCTGGCGCCACGCGCCGAAACGAGATGCTGACCTGGCCCGGCGGCTCCGTAAAGCTGAACCGCGCCGCGTTTCCGCAGCTCGAGTCGCTCGCCGGCCTTGACTGCCTGTCGGCCGCCAAGGGATGCGACGTGGCGGTGCTGAGCGGATCGCTGCCGCCATGCTGCCCCAAATCGTTCTATGCGCAGGCCGTAGCCACGCTCAAGGCCATGGGTCTGGTCATTGTGCTGGACGCAAGCGGCGAGGCCATGCGACTTGGGCTAGAAGCCCGCCCAGACCTGATAAAGCCGAATTCCGACGAGTGCGAGGCGCTTATTGGATTCACGCCGAAATCGCCAGACGATTTCGCGCGCGCCACACGGCTGCTGCGCGAAAAGGCGGCGCACGCAATCATTTCCGACGGAGCATCCGGCGCGTGGTTCGACGGCGAGTTCGTGGCTGCGCCCAAGGTGGATGTGGTGGACACGACCGCCGCCGGCGACACGCTCCTCGCAGAATATTGCTGGCAGACATTCGCCGCGGGGGCTTCCAAGGGCGAAGCGGCCGCACGCGCCGTGGCCGCCGGCTCGGCCGCCTGCACCATGCCGGGCAGCCTTCCTCCGCCGCTGACCTGACGGCGCGCTCAAAGCTCAATCGTGGCAACCACGGGGAAGTGGTCGCTAGGATAGAGCTTCTTGCCGGGACGCGCCGCGCCGATCGTGGCGTAGTCGAGCACGGAGACGCCTGGCGAGACGTAGATGTAGTCGATGCGCGCGCCGAAATCCTCCCATGCGTGACCGCCGTTCTTTGTTTTGTCGGCGTCCGGCGAACCCTTGCGCGCGTTGCGCACGACTTCGGGCTTGGCCAGCGCTTCGGTCGTCTCGCGCTCGGCATCGAGCCAATGCCATCCGTTGAAAGTGCGCCACGGCCCCTGCGGCAGCGTCTTCGTTTCGTACAGCGCATTCTTCAGGATGGCCGCGACGGCGAGCGCCGGCGCCTCCGTTTCGCGGCAGTTGTGGTCGCCCGTGAAGACGATGGGCGTTAGCGCACCGAACTCCTTCATGCGCTCGATGACCAGCAGCATCCCCTTCTCGCGCGCCAGCGCGCTTACGTGATCGGTATGTGTGTTGGCAAACGCAAAGCGGCGTCCGGTCGCCTTGTCACGCAACACCACGTAGGAACAAACGCGCGGACAGGCCGCGCCCCACCCTTTCACGCCGGGCGTTTCAGGCGTCTCGGAGAGCCAGAACGTCCCGGACTTCTCCGCCTCGAATTTGTCCTTGCGGTATGCGACAGGCGAAGCCTCGCCCGATACGCGGTCGGCTTCGCGATGCTCGCCCACGAACTCGAACTCCGGCAGTTGTTCGCGCAGATACTGCGCCTGGTCCGGACAGACCTCCTGAAGGCCTACGACATCAAAGGCGAGTTCACGCATGAGCGCCACCATGTCGGCTTTGCGCTCCTGCCAGGCGTTCGGCGTCCCTTTGTCGCCCGGCGAGAGACGGATGTTGTAGGTGCACACGCGCACGCGGGCAACTTCCGGCGCGGTGCGGCAGCCCGCGAAAACAAGCGCCGCCAAGGCGCAGAACGCTATCGCTATTCTCTTCATCGTATCTTTCCTTTTTCTTTGATCGTCATGCAAATCTTCTCCGGCGGCATCATCCGACCAGCGCGGCCAGCGCCGTGCGCGAATGCTCCGCCACGTCGGCGAAAAGGCTGCGGCCATGCGCATCCATCGCCACCACGCCCCGGAAATCCTCCACCTCGAAATGCCAGCACGCTTCCGCCGCGCCGAACTCGTCGAGGAAATCCACTCCCGCGACGCGGCGGACGGAGGCGGCGGAAATTGCGGCCGCGCCGCCCACCGCCTGCACATAGACGCATCCGCACTCCTTCATGGCGGCGAGCGTCGCGGCGTCCATGCCGCCCTTGCCTATTATCAGCCTCACGCCGCTGCGTCGTATGAAGTCCGGCTCGTAAGGGTTTTCCCTCACGCTCGTAGTGGGCCCTGCGGCGTTCACGCGCCAGCCGTCACCGTCGCGCACCACGACAGGCCCGCAGTGGTACAGCGCGCCGTCGCGGAAATCCACGTCTATCGGCTTGCCGTCGGCGAACCACTTGTGGAACTTGTCGCGCCCGGTGTAGACGATGCCCGATATCGAGACGGCGTCTCCGGCCTTCAAGGTTCTCACGGCGGCTTCGGAGAACGGATATGCGAGTCTGGTCATCGCGCTTCTCTCGCGATCGCCTTGCGCGCGGCGGCGAGGTCCGGGAATTCGCCAAGCGCTATCATCTGCACTATGAGATTGCCGATCGCCGTGCCTTCGACAGGGCCGGCGAACACCTCGAGGCCCGTGGCGGACGCCGTGAGCTCGTTGAGGTGCTTATCCTGGCAGCCGCCGCCGACTATGTTTATGGACGTGTATTCCATGCCGGTCAGCGACGAGAGCGTCTTTATGGCGTCGGCGTAGCACTGCGCCAGCGAGAGATAGACGCACTGCATGAGCTCGCCTATTTTCACCGGCGCGGCGAAACCTTTGTCGCGCGCGGCGGCCGTCACTTCCGCAATCATGGAAGCCGGGTTGAGGAAGCGGCGGTCGTTCACGTCGATGACGGCGCGGCAGTCGGTCGCCGTCTGCGCGAGCGCGGAGAGGTCTGCGAATGAATACTGCCGCCCGGCCTCGTAGTCCGCGAGCCCGGCGAGCGCCTTGCGCGTGGCCTCGCCGTCCTTCCCTTCCACGTAGCTGACGCCGTTCAGTTCGCGGCGTATGGACTGGATCATCCACAAGCCCATGATGTTCTTGAGGTAGCGGTAGCGTCCCCACGCGCCTCCCTCGTTCGTGAAGTTGGCGGCGCACGACGCCGCGCCGGTGATGGGGCGCGTGTTCTCGACGCCGAGCAGCGACCATGTGCCGCTGGAGAGATAAACCGCCTGGTCGTCGCGTGCGGGCACGGCCAGATACGCGCTGGCGGTATCGTGCAGCGCCGCCAGCACCACCTTCACGCCGCGATACTCCCCGACGGTCGCGCCTGGCATCTCCAGCCGCCCGAACATCTTCTGCGGCAGCCCGAGCCTGCCGATCAAATCGCGGTCCCAATCCTTCGCGGCGGCGTCGAGCAACGCGGTGGTGGAGGAGTCCGTGTATTCGTGGACGATGTTGCCGGTCAGCCTGTAGTTGAGGTATTCGGGGACCATCAAGAACTTCGCCGCCTTCTCCAGCTGTTCCGGGTGCTCCTTCTTCAGCGCCCACAACTGGTAGATGGTGTTGAACGGCGTCTTCTGGATGCCTGTCCGCGCATAAAGCTCTGCGAACGGCATCACCGTCGCCTCGATCTCGGCGTCGGCTCCGTCGGTCCGCGCATCGCGATAGGCGACGGCGTCGCTGCAAAGTTCGCCGTTTTCGTCCAGCAGCACGAAATCCACACCCCACGTGTCTATGCCGATGGCGTCCAGCGCGGTTCGCTCCAAAGCCGCGTCGATGCCGGCCTTTACGTTGGCGACCAGTTTCTCCATGTCCCAGCAGTCGTGCCCGTCCTTGCGGATTTGCGAGTTGTCGAAGCGGTAGATCTCTTCGAGTGCAATCTTGCCGTCAACCACGGTGCCCAGCATGTGGCGCCCGGAACTCGCGCCAATGTCAATTGCGAGATACTTTTTCATGACGGCGCACATTATATCATATTTAGTTGGTAGATGGTAGAGGGTAGTCGGTAGAAGATTGACAACCAAA
>CAMOIK010000062.1 GCA_946615875.1 uncultured Verrucomicrobiota bacterium
GAAGACTGGGTTCATGCGCAAAGGGAATGCCGATTTGCGAAAAGCGGTCGCGTGGCGGCTGAAAAATAAACAGAAATTTGCTATAGACGCGGCGAGCAGATTTTTGGTATAATATGCGCCTGTTGCCCCACGAAGGGGCAAATTGACACCGGCGAGATAGCTCAGTTGGTAGAGCGCAGGACTCATAAGCCTAAGGTCAAGGGTTCGATCCCCTTTCTCGCCACCATCCACAGTCAGCGAAGTTGAAGCACCGTCTTCCATTCGAGATACTGCACGAAGACCGTGATCTCGTGGCCATCGACAAGCCCGAGGGGATGCTCACCACCAGCACGCGGCTGCCGAACCGCGCCGCCCGCGAGGCGCAGCGCACGGCGGAAAACATTCTCACTGACTACCTGCGCAAGGGGCAGGCGCGCAGCCGTCTCCACGCCTGGCCGGTGCACCGGCTGGACCGCGAGACGAGTGGCGTGCTGCTCTTCGCCAAGTCGCAGGAGGTGGCGGAAGGGCTGCGCGAGCGGTGGAACGCAATCGCCGAAAAAACGTATCTGGCGCGCGTGGAAGGGCGTCTGGAGGCCGCCGAAGGCGTGTTCGAGAGCTATTTGCGCGACGATCCGCGCACTTGCAGGGTGGCGAGCACGGCGAATCCGGCGGACGGCAAGTTCGCCCGCACCCTGTGGCGGCGCATATCGGAGGACAGGTCTTCCACCCTCGTGGAGGTGAAACTGGAGACCGGCAGGAAGAACCAGATACGGGTCCACTTCTCGGAAGCCGGCCACCCGATCGTGGGCGACGTGAAGTATGGCGCGCGCCCGGCGAGGCGCATGATGCTCCACGCCTTCAGGCTGGCGCTCAATATCGCGCCCGCGCCGCTTTCCCTCGTCGCCGAGCCGCCCGAGGGGCTGCGCCCGCCCGCGTAAGGCCGGGCGGGGCGCGGGCGGAGCACGCGACTCAGCCGATCATCGCCTTCAGCTTGGCCATCGCCCGCCCGGAATCTATGCTTTCCGCGGCCATGGCCAGCGCGTCCGCGTAAGAGGCCGCGCGGTCTCCGGCGAGTATGGCGGCGGCGGCGTTCTCGCAGGCCGCCGCACGGTAGGCGCCGCGGTCCGAGCCGTCCAGCACGGAAAGGAGTATCTTCGCGTTCTCCTTGGGGGCGCCGCCGGCTATGGCGGCAAGCGGATGGCGCTCGCCGTAGGCGCCGCCGGCGTCCAGCAGCAAAGTCTTCACTTCTCCTGCGTCCAGCGACGACACGAACGTGAAGCCGTCCGGGGAGATTTCGTCGAGCCCGCCCGCGCCGGCCACGATCCACGCGCGCTCCGAGCCGAGGATGCGGAGGGTTTGCGCGAAGACGGGCGCGAGCTTCTCCGAATAGACTCCGATGACGTGGCGCCTGGCTCCTGCGGGATTGGTCAGCGGGCCCAGGAGGTTGAACACGGTGCGGAAGCCGAGCGCGGCGCGCACGGGCGCGGCGAAGCGCATGGCCGGATGCAGTTCGCGCGCGAAGAGGAAGCCGATGCCGTGCTTGCGGATGCACCGCTCCACCGTCTGCGGCGGCGACGCGAGGTCGTAGCCCAGCGCCTTGAGCACGTCGGCCGCGCCGCAGCGCGACGTCGCCGCCACGTTGCCGTGCTTGGCGATCGTCACGCCCGCGCCGGCGGCGATGAACGCCGCCGTGGTGGATACGTTGAAGGAGTTGGAGCCGTCCCCGCCGGTGCCCACGATATCAACGGCGGGGATGTCGCCGATGTCGATCTTGACGCCCGCCGAGCGCATCGCCCTTGCCGCGCCTGCGAGAAGCCCGTGCGTCGGCGGCACTTTGGCGAGCGCCGTCAGGAACGCGGCCAGTTCGCTCTGCGCCACGCCGCCGGCCATCACGGCGGAGAAGTATTCCTCCGCCTCCGCTTCGTCGGGCGCCGCGCCGTCCAGCGCCTTGGCGAGCGTGGCCTTGCGCGCCGTCTGGTCCGCGGCCAGACGCGGACGTTTGCCGGTGACGCGCTCGACGAAGTTCGCCAGCTGCTTCGCGCCCAGCGGGGTGCCCACCGACTCCGGGTGGTATTGCAGCGATTCGATGGGCAGGGTCTTGTGGCGCAGGCCCATGATCTCGCCGTCTTCGGCCTCGGCGGAGATCTCGAAGCAGTCCGGCAGGGATTCGCGTTCGACGGCGAGCGAATGGTAGCGCATCGCCTCCATGCCCTGCGCAAGCCCGGCGAACAGCCCCTTGCCGTCGTGCGAGAGGCGGCTGGTCTTGCCGTGCATCAGGCGGCGCGCGCCGACGATGCGCGCGCCGAACGCCTGCGCGATCGACTGGTGCCCCAGGCATATGCCCAGCAGCGGCACCTTGCCCGCGAATGCGCGCACGGCGGCCAGCGTGACGCCCGCGCCGTCGGGGTTGCCGGGGCCGGGAGAGAACACGATGGCCTGCGGATTGAGCGCGGCGATGCCGGCCACGTCGATCTCGTCGTTGCGCACGACGGCGATCTCCGCGCCCAGCGAGCGCATCATCTGCACGAGGTTGTAGGTGAAGGAGTCGTAGTTGTCGATCATCAGGATCATCGCATGAGGTCCTTTCTCTGTGGGGATTTCAGATGGATGCCGCGAACCTGGCGGCCTCGAACACCGCCTTCGCCTTGTTCACCGTCTCCTCGTATTCCCTCTCGGGGTCGGAGTCGGCGACGACGCCCGCGCCGGATCGCATGGTCAGCACGCCGTTCTCCAGCATCATGGTGCGGATTACGATGGCGAAGTCCATGTCGCCCGTGAGCGAGAAGTATCCCGCTGCGCCGCCGTAGATGCCGCGCGGCGACTTCTCGAAGCCGGCCAGCAGCTCCATCGCCCGTATCTTCGGCGCGCCCGTTAGCGTGCCGGCCGGGAAGGCGGCGCGCAGCAGGTCGAAGGCGTCGCGGTCGCGCTCCAGCACGCCCTTGACGTTTGTGACGAGGTGCATCACGTGGGAGTAGCGCTCGACGTGCGCGAAGTTCTCGACCTTCACGCTGCCCGTCTGGCAGACGCGCCCAAGGTCGTTGCGCCCGAGATCCACCAGCATCACGTGCTCGGCGCGCTCCTTCTCGTCGTTGCGCAGCTCGCGCTCCAGCTCCATGTCGTGTATCGGCGTGGCGCCGCGCGGGCGCGTCCCGGCTATTGGCGCGGTGGACGCCACGCGGCCGTTGAGCTTGACCAGCTCCTCCGGCGAGGAGCCTATCAGGGTCTTGGCGCCGATCCTCATGAAGAAGTTGTACGGCGACGGGTTCACCGTGCGCAGCGCGCGGTAGAGCGAGAGCGGCGATATGGTCGCCTTGGCCGTGAACTTCTGCGACGGCACGATCTGTATCACTTCGCCGGCGCGTATCGCGGCCTTGCACTTCTCCACCATCGCGCAGAACTCCCCGCGCGTCATCTCGCTCTCGAATTCTCCGACGACAGGCGGCTCCGACGCCGCGCCCGCGCGCATCAGCCGCGCGATGGAGTCGGCGCTGAGAAGCCGGTCCCATATCTCGGCGATTTTCGCTTGCGCGGCGCGGTAGGCTTCGCCGGGGGTGGCGAACGCCGCGTTCTCCACGATCACCACCACCGTCACCGTGTCGCGGACGTTGTCGAACACGAGAAAGCGATCGACCATCAGGAATGCGGTCTTCGGCGTCCCTTCCTCGCGTTTCAACCCGACGCGGGGCTCGAAATCGCCGATCGCGTCGTATGCGACATATCCCACGGCGCCGCCCTGGAACGGCGGCAGCTCCGGCGCGCTCAGGTAGTCGGGCGTCTGCGCGTCGCCGCCGGCGGGCAGGCGCGCACGCACCTCCTCCAGAGTGGACGCGTCCATGCGCTCGCCGAAGCCGAGGTAGGAGTAGCGGCCGCGCTTCTCCCCGCCGGCGACGCTTTCCAGCAGAAACGCCTCCTCGTTCTCGCCTATTCGCGACAGCACTGCGACCGGCGTCTCGCGGTCGGCCAGAAACTCTTTGAACACCGCCGTGCGCCGCGACTGCGTTGCGCGCTTCGCGTATTCCTCCTCTGTGAGCATAACGAACATTTGCTTGTCCTTCCTTTGGTGTCTTGAAAAACGAAAGGCGAACCGTTTTCGTCCGGTTCGCCTCGTGTCGGTGTCTCCTCCGTATCGGTGGACGGAGCGTCACGCACGTGCGGAACCGGGTCCGCCGCGCCACCACCATCCACGAAACAGGGAGACTTTCTTCATGCGCCGCAGATTATACCATTTTCTTTTGCGCACAGTCAATACCCCTTGTGCGGATTTTTGCGCCGACTTCGGATGCCGCCGCGTCGCCGCGCCGGTTGCAGAGTCTTTGCCATAGGGGGGAGATGGTGGGCAATACTGGACTCGGACCAGTGACCCCTACCGTGTGAAGGTAGTGCTCTAACCAACTGAGCTAATTGCCCCAAGTGGCGCATATTATACCATATTCGGCTCTCGCTTTGCAAGTGCCAATTTGAGGCAATCGCGAAAGCCGAAAAACTGAAAATACCCACTAGAAACGCGGCGGGCAAATATGGTATAATATGCGCATCTGGCCGGGTTGGCACAGTGGCGACTGCGCCTCATTTGTAATGAGGAATTACCAGGGGTTCGAGTCCCTTACCCGGCTCCATTTCTTTATATGGCAGCATCGGAGGGAACGGCATGATAGAGACGGTTTCTACGGAAAAGGCGCCCAAGGCGCTAGGCCCCTATTCGCAGGCGCTCAAGGCCGGCGGCTTCGTCTTCTGCTCCGGGCAGATCCCGATCAACCCCGCCACGGGCGCCATCGAGGCCGCGACGATCGAGGAGCAGACCCGCCAGGCGATTTCCAATCTGCGCAACGTGCTGGAGAAGGCCGGCTCTTCGCTCTCCCGCGTCGTGAAGACGACGGTGTTCATCAAGGACATGAACGATTTCGCGGCGCTCAACGGCGTCTATGCGGAAATGTTCGGCGACACCAAGCCCGCGCGTTCCTGCGTGGAAGTGGCGCGTCTGCCCAAGGACGTGAAGGTAGAGATAGAGTGCATCGCGGTGGCGTGAGCGGGTCGGGAAGGTAGCAAGCGCCGGGAATGCCCGGTGCGGAGCGCGGAATCCAGATGGCGAAGAAGAATGACAAGACGGGCGCGGAGCCGCCAAGCCTTTTCGACAATCTGGACTTGTTTGCGCCCGTAGCGGACAAATCGGCCGCCGCGCCGGCGTCCGCGCCCAAGCAGTCCGGCGCCAGGCGCGAGACGCCCGCCAAGCGCGAGGAGGCGCCCGCCAAGCGCGAGGGGCCGGACCCCAAGCATCTCTCGCTCACCGGTTCGGGTCCGATGCGCGAGCTCTTCGACTTCAACTTCCGGCAGTATTCGGCATACGTGATATGCTCGCGCGCCATCCCTGCGGTGGAGGACGGCCTGAAGCCCGTGCAGCGCCGCATAATGCATTCGCTGTGGGAAAAGGACGACGGGCGCTACACCAAGGTGGCGAACATCGTCGGCCACGCGATGCAGTACCACCCGCACGGCGACGCCTCGATCGGCGACGCGATATGCGTGCTGGCCAACAAGCTGTGGGGCGAGAAGAAGGGCTACCTGATAGACGGGCAGGGCAACTACGGCTCTCTGTTCACCGGAATGCCGCACGCCGCCACAAGGTACATCGAGTGCCGCCTCACCGATCTCGCGCGCAAGCACATCTTCAATCCGAAGACCACCTCGTTCGTGCCGAACTACGACGGCCGCAAGGAGGAGCCGGTCTATCTGCCCGCGAAAATCCCGCTCCTGCTGATGCTCGGCGCCGACGGCATCGCCGTGGGTCTTTCCACCGCCATACTCCCGCACAACTTCATCGAACTCCTCGACGCGGAAATCGCCATACTCCAGAAGAAGCCTTTCGCCGTCTATCCCGATTTCCAGCTCGGCGGCATAATGGACGTGAGCGACTACCAGGACGGGTTGGGCAAGGTCAAGGTCCGCGCGCGCATAGAAAAGGAAGAGAAGAACCTCGTAATCACGGAACTGCCGTGGGGGGAAACCACCGAGAGCCTTTCGGCCTCCATAGAAGACGCTCTCAAAAAGAAAAAGGTGCAGGTCAAGAAGATACACGACCTCACGAGCGACAGCGTCCGCATTGAACTGGAGCTCCAGGCGGGCGCCAGCCAGGAAAAGACCATCACCGCGCTCTACGCCTTCACAAACTGCGAGAAGTCCATATCCTCGCGTCCGATCGTGCTGGAGGACGGACGGCCGAAGCTGATGACCGTCTCGCAGATACTGGAGTGCAACGCCCGGCGGCTGACCGAACTGGCCAGGAAGGAGCTGGAGATACGCCTCGGCGAACTGGACGACCTCTTCCACGCCAGGACGCTCGACCGCATCTTCATCGAGGAGCGCATCTACAAGCGCATCGAGGAGGAGAAGACGATGGAAGGGGTGAAGCGCGCCATCGTAACCGGCTTCGAGCCGTTCCTGAAGGAGCTGCGCCGCCCCATCGGCGACGAGGACGTGGAGCGGCTGCTCAAGCTACAGATACGCCGCATTTCGCAGTTCGACATCGACAAAAACCGCGAGGAGATCGAGGGCATACTGCGCGACGAGGCCAAGACCCGCGACGACCTCCTGCACCTGCGCGCGTTCGTGGTCAAGTATCTCAAGGGCCTGGTCAAGGAATACCAGAAGACGTATCCGCGCTGCACGGAAATCGCCAGCGGCGCGTTCAAGCAGGTCGATGTGCGCGCCATTACGGCGTCCGAGCTCACCAT
This sequence comes from uncultured Verrucomicrobiota bacterium, assembly GCA_946615875.1. Classification (GTDB taxonomy): domain Bacteria; phylum Verrucomicrobiota; class Kiritimatiellia; order RFP12; family UBA1067; genus UBA1067. The sequence continues at coordinate 6,708 of CAMOIK010000062.1, forward strand.
CCGCTGGGACAAGGAGAACGGCTACCTCGGCTCCGGGCTGAAGACCGGCGACGAGGTGTTCAAGTGCTCGTCCCTCGACGAACTCATACTCGTATGGAAGGACGGACGTTTCCGCAAGGTGCAGCCGGAAGAGAAGATATTCGTCGACAAGAACCTGATGGCGATCCTGCGCTACGACCAGGAGAAGGACCGCGACACTCGCGACTTCACCTGCGTTTACGAGGAAGGGCTTTACGGCTTCGCCTACATAAAGCGCTGGCGCTTCGGCGGCCTCATCCGCAACAAGGACTACCGGCTCGCGCCGGAGAAGCCGAAGTCGAAGATCCTGTTCTTCCAGGAGGGCTGCCCGGACACGCTGTACGTGAAGTTCAAGCCCGCCAAGAACCAGCGCATCCACCAGCAGCACTTCCTCCCCAAGGAGCAGGTCGAGCGCGTCAATGCCGAGACCGGCAAGCCGGAGATGCAGGACGCCGTCCTGGTGCGCAACGCCGGCGCCAAGGGCAAGCAGCTGACCATGAAGCCGATAGCCCGCATCGCCGCCGCGAAGCAGTCGTGGTGGGACGAGGCCGAGCCGCCGTCGAAAGGCATCCTGAGCTGACGCGCCGCCGCGCCGCGCCTCCCCGACAGCCAACCACGCAATGCACCGGCACACATGAGACATTCGACAAGGATCGCGGCGCGACTGCGCCTCCTGCGGCGGAAGATATCAAGGGAGCGCCTCTCGCCGGAGGCGGTCGCCGGCGGTTGGGCGCTGGGGATGTTCGTCGGCTGCGCGGTGCCGTTCGGCTTCCAGCTCGTCGTATCCATTCCTCTGGCCATCAGGTTCGGGCTTTCGAGGGTGGGTGCCACGCTAGGCACGTTCGTCACGAACCCCGTCACGATCCTCTTCATATACCCGGCCCAGACCTTCGCGGTGAACAGGCTGGTTTTCGGCGGCACCATCACGTTCTCGCGTCTGCGCGGCATGGAGTGGACATTCCAGTCCGTAGCAGCCCTCGGATGGGAGGTAATGGCCAGCTTTCTCGCGGGAGGGCTGATCCTGGCCGCGCTGCTCACGCCGCCCACCTACTTCATCGTGAGACGGATGGCCATCGCCTGCCGCGAAAGGGAAAGGACGCGCGCCAGCCAGTGATAAGCCCCGAGAAGATAGAGGCGATACGCCGCATGATGGACGAGGCCTCCGTCTATGAAGAGGACCTCGAGGAGACGTTCATCCTTGGTGGCGGCCCTGGAGGACAGAAGACGAACAAGACGTCGTCGGTGGTGCGCCTGGCGCACGGCCCGAGCGGACTGGCCGTGAAATGCGGCGAAACGCGCAGCCGCGAGACCAACCGTTGGCTGGCGCGCCGCATCCTGGCCGAAACCATACTGGAGCGCGAACACCGCCGCAAGTCCGCCGCGCGCCAGGCCAAGGAGAAGGTGCGCCGGCAGAAGCGCCGCCGCTCCCGCCGCCAGAAGGACAAGATGCTGCAGGACAAGCACAAACGCTCCGAGGTCAAGGCCGCGCGCAGGAAGATTTCGCCGGATGACTGAGGATGCGCCGCGCCGCAGAAAAAAGCGCGGCGGGGGTTGCGCGGCGCGGGTCAAATATAGTATAATATGTGTTTCCAGTGGAGAAAAAGCGATGAATAACGAACTTCTGAAGAAGGCTCATGAAAAGATACCCTCTACGCCCGTGCTGGTGAACCTGATATCCAAGCGCGAGCGTGAATTGATCAATGGCGCGAAGCCGCTCATCAAGCCGACGTCGCTCGATGTCGACAAGTGCGACATCGCGCTCCAGGAAGTCGCGGAGGGCAAACTCATTGCCGAAATCGACTTCGACGCCATTGCCAAGGCCGAGGCCGCCAAGACCAAGTGGCAGCCGAAGCAGGTGCACGTCAATTCGCTCTACGCCGACTAGGGGCCGCGGAGTTGCCGAGCGGTGAAATCGCTGGTTTGCGGGATTGGCGCCGCGGGGTTTCCGGCGCTTGGCGCCTAGCGGCGCAGACGAGCGGTTCCACGGCCGGGCAACTCCTCCGACACGCCAGATGCTTGCGGAGAACAGGAAGGCGCGCCACGACTACTTCGTCCTGGAGACGTTGGAGTGCGGCATCGCGCTGACCGGGACGGAGGTGAAGAGCGTCCGCTCCGCCAGGGTGTCGCTGTCCGGCGCGTATGCCGCCGTGCTCAAGGGCGAGCTGTGGCTGGTCGGGGCCGACATCGCGACCTACGAGTTCGGCAACCGCTTCAACCACAACCCCAAGAGAGACCGCAAGCTCCTCGTGCACTCCAAGGAAGTGCGCGAACTGAAGATGAAGACGGAGGCGAAGGGGCTGACGCTCGTGCCGCTCAAACTCTACCTCAAGGGCGGCAGGATCAAGCTGGAGCTGGGCGTGTGCCGCGGCAAGGCGCTGCACGACAAGCGCGAGACGCTCAAGAAGAAGGACATGATGAGAGAGATGGCGGCGAGGAGCTAGGCTCCGGGAGGCGACATGGCCAGGAAGGGCGCGATAGCGGAGAACATGGAGTATTGCGGGCTGCGCGTGCTGTGCGGTGTCGTCAATGCCGTGCCGTACCGTTCCGCCATGATGATAGCCGACGGTCTCGCCTGGTTCCTGGCGCGCGTGGTCAGGTTCAAGCGCGGGCGGACTCTCGAGCGGCTTCGCGCGGTCTTTCCCGGCAAGAGCCGCGAGGAGCATCTGGCGATAGCGCAGGCGAGCCTCGCGAACATACTGAAGACGGGCGTGGAGATGATGCGCGCCTACAAGCTCGACCGCGCCTGGATGAACCGCTACGTGCTGGACGGCGAGCGCTACAAGGAGCGACTCCAGTCGTATGTGGACGAGGGCAAGGGCGTGGTGATCATGGTGCCGCACTCCGGCAACTGGTACATGGCCGCCTGGTCGATGGCGAAATACGGTCTGCCGCTCTTCGCCATCGCCGCCAAGCAGCGCAACAGAAAGATCGACGCCTGGATGAAGCGCCAGTACGGTGACATCGAGGTGCTGGACCGCGGCAACCCCAGGACTCTCGTGGATATAAAGACGAAGCTCGAGGCGGGCAGGGCGTTCGCCATCCTGCCGGACCTGCGGGTGCCGCAGCCGGACGTCGCAGTCGATTTCCTGGGCGGCAAGGCCAACGTCTCGCACGCGGGGGCGATGTTCGCCGTTCGCTGCGGCTCGCCCATCGTCGTGGCCGCGATGCGGCGCGAAGGCGGGCGCCACGCCTATGCGCACCTGGCCACGCTCCGACCCGATCCCGCCGCCGCCGACCGCAAGGCCGAAGCCGAGCGCCTCACGCGCGAGGCGATGGCGCTGCTGGACGCCGAAGTGCGCGAGCATCCCGGCGACTGGTTCTGGTACAACAAGCGCTGGATACTGCAGCCGGTCAAAGGCTGATCTCCACCCTCTATCCGCCACCCTCCATCCTCTATCCGCCACCATCTACCCTCTGCCATCCACCCACCACTCTCCAACAACCACCGCTACTCTCCACCAACCACCAACTGCCATCTATTATGAAAGACCTGAAAGAAGCATACAAGACCATCGAAGCCGACCACTTTGCGAGCGCGATGGAGATTTCGTTCATCGAAGGCGACTCCCGCCAGACCCTGCGCTACGAGAAGGTGACGTGGGAGATCGGCGGCGAAAAGAAGGGCCTGCGCTACGGCGAGAATCCCGGGCAGGAGGCCGCGCTCTACCGCCTCGTGAACGGCAATCTCGTGCTTGGCGACGTCGAGATGCTCCAGCCCGGGCGTTATCTCGCCAGCGTGCCGGAGCTGCTGCAGTCGGGCAAGCATCCTGGCAAGACGAACGTCACCGACACCGACAACGCCCTCAACATCCTCCGCTACCTGATGGAGAAGCCCACGGCCGTGATCGTCAAGCACAACAACCCGTGCGGCGTGGCCACCGGCTCCACCCTCGCAGAGGCGTATTTCCGCGCGAACAAGGCCGACAGGCTCGCGGCCTTCGGCGGCGCGATCGCGCTGAACCGCGAGTGCGACATGGAGACGGCGCGCCTGATCGTCGAGAACTACGCCGAGGTAGTCGTGGCGCCGGACTTCCTGCCGGGCGTCATGGATCTCTTTGCGACGAAGAAGAACCTGCGCGTATTCCGCGTCCGCAACATGGCGCGCCTGTCCGACTTCGTGGCCAAGCACGTGGTCGATTTCAAGTCGCTCATCGACGGCGGCATCGTCGCGCAGACGTCGTTCTGCGCGAACGCCCGCAAGCCCGAGGACTTCATGCCCGCCTACTGCCGGCGCAAGATCGTCGACAAGGCGACGGGCGCCGTATCCTACAAGGACTACAACATCGCCCGCCAGCCCACCGCGAAGGAATACGAAGACCTCGTGTTCGGCTGGCTGGTCGAAGCGGGCGTCACCTCCAACTCAGTCCTGTACGTCAAGGACGGCGC
>CAMOIK010000063.1 GCA_946615875.1 uncultured Verrucomicrobiota bacterium
TGTATCTTGATGCCGTCCACGCCCATGTCCATCGCCACCTTCTGGGCGCGCTTCATCGCGCGCTTCAGCGCGACGCGGCGCTCAAGCTGGAGGGCGATGCCCTCGGCGACGAGCTGCGCATCGGCGTCGGCACCCTGGACTTCGCGGACTTCAATGTACACTTCCTTGTGCATCTTGGCGGGGCGCTTGGCGTCCTTGCCGTCCTTCGTCTTGAAGGACTCATAGACCACGCTGCCGTCCTTGTCGCGCACGGTGGTGGTGAGCATCTTTTCAAGCTCTGCGCGAAGAGCGTCCACATCGCCTCCCTTGCGGCCCAGGATGACGCCGGGGCGTGCGGAGAAGAGGGTTACGCGGACGCGGTTCATGTAGCGCTCGATGAGGATTTTGGAGATGCCGGCCTCGACAAGCTTGCGCTTGCAGGCCTCGCGGATCTTCTGGTCCTCGAGCAGGAACGCGCCGAAGTTCTTCTTGGCGGCGAACCAGCGGCTGCCCCAGGCGTGGTTGACGCCCACGCGGAAACCTACGGGGTTGACTTTCTGACCCATGGCTACTTGGCCTCCTTCTTCGTGACTACCTTCTCGTCGGTTAGCACCACCTTGCAGTGGCAGAGGCGGCGGGCGATCGGGTGCGCGGAGCCGCGCGCGGTCGGCCAGTAGCGGCGCATCCTCGCGCCCTCATCGAACACGCTGAGCTTGACGAAGAGCTCGCCGGGCGTCTGCACATTGTTGTTGTGGCGGGCGTTGGCGACGGCGCTGAGGAGCGTCTTCTTGAGGATGGTCGCCGCCTTCTTGGGCGAGAACTCGACCAGCTCGATGGCCTTGGCGGCGGTGAGGCCGCGGCAGGCGCGCGCCAGGGGGCGGCCCTTGAAGGCCGACATGCGCGCATTGCGGGTAATGGCTGTGACTTCCATTCTTTTAACCCTTACTTCTTTTCGGCCTTGGCCGCGGAGTTGCCGTGCGCCTTGAACGTGCGCGTGGGGGCGAACTCGCCCAGGCGGTGGCCAACCATGTTTTCGGTGATGAAGATCGGCATGTGCTGGCGACCGTTGTGAATCGCGAACGTCAGGCCGACGAAATCAGGGAGCACCATCGAGCGGCGGCTCCACGTCTTGATGGGCTGCTTTTTGCCGGCAGCCTGCATCTTCTCGACCTTCCGAAGGAGGCTAGCCTCCACGTACGGTCCTTTCTTTAGGGAACGCGACATAGATTATTTCCTCCTCTTGACGATTACCTTGTCGGACGCCTTGCGCTTCGGACGGGTCTTGCCGCCCTTCGCGAGCTGGCCCCAGGGCGAACGCGGATGGCTGCCGCCGGACGTGCGGCCTTCGCCACCGCCCATCGGGTGGTCAACCGGGTTCATCGCCACGCCGCGCACGGTCGGACGGATGCCGAGATAGCGCTTGCGGCCGGCCTTGCCCAGATGGATCGAACCCCAGTCCTTGTTGCCGACGGAACCAACGCACGCGAGGCAGCGGCCGTCGAAGATGCGGACTTCGCCGGAAGGCATCTTCAGGGTGACGCGGCCGTTGTCGCGGGCCATGATCTGGCAGCCGCAGCCGGCGCCGCGCGCAACCTTCGCGCCCTCGCCGGGGACGAGCTCGATCGCGTGGACCGTCATGCCGAGCGGGATCTGGATGAGCGGCAGGCAGTTGCCGACGGTGGCCTCGGCCTTGGGGCCGTTCATCACCTTCATGCCGACCTTCAGTCCCTCGGGAGCCAGGATGTAGCTCTTCACGCCGTCCGCGTAGTCGATCTGCGCCAGATACGCCGAGCGCGTAGGATCGTAGGCAATCGCCTTGACCTCGGCCTCGACGTCGAACTTCCGGCGACGGAAATCGACGATGCGCATGCGCTGCTTCGCGCCGCCGCCGTGGTGGCGGGTCGTGATGCGACCCTGGTTGTTGCGGCCGGCGGTCTTGCGAACGGGCTTGGTGAGAGACTTGATCGGCCTCTCCTCCGTGATTTCCTCGAAGGTCGGGGCGACGCGGAAGCGCATGCCCTGGCTGCGAGGCTTGAATGTTTTGAGTGCCATTTCCTGTTTGCTCCTTAGACCTGTTCGATGCGCTCGCCGGCCTTGACGGTGACGTACGCCTTCTTGTAGGTGGGTTCCTTGAGCAGGCGGCGCGTGCCGCGGACGTACTTCTGCCCGCCCTTCGTCGTCACGGTGCGGACTTTCAGCACGTGCACGCCGAACTTCTTCTCGACGGCCTGCGCGATCTGCGGCTTGTGCGCCTTGATATCGACTTCGACCACGTAGCGGTCCTCGGCGGAAAGGCGCGAGCCCTTCTCCGTGACCAGCACGCGCTTGATGACTTCTTCGTTCGTCATTTCAGCCTCCTTACTTGGCGATCCTCGCCAGCAGCGCGTCGAAACCGGCCTTGTCGCAGACCAGGACGCGGTTTGCCATCACGGTATAGACGTCGAGCGCCTGCGCGGTCGAGTAGTCGATGCGCGGGAGATTCGACGTCGCCAGAATCACGGTGTCGTCGACATCCTTCTGGACGACGACGGCCGTGCGGTCCACGCCGAGCGTCTTCAGCAGCGAAGCCATGAACTTCGTCTTGGGAGCGTCGAACTTGAACTCGCTGACGACGATCACGCGGCCCTCGGCGATCCTGTCGGAGAGAGCGCGGGCGAACGCCAGCTTGACAACCTTCTTGTTGACCTTCTGCGCGAAGTCGCGCGGCTTGGGGCCGTGCGCCACTCCGCCGCCGCGCCACACGGGCGACTGGCGGAAGCCAGCTCGGGCGTTGCCCGTGCCCTTCTGCTTCCAGGGCTTCTTGTTCGACCCGGAGACCTCGCCCTTGCCGAGCGTGGAGGCCGTGCCGGCGCGCAACGCGTTGCGGTACGCCGTGACGGCGTCCTTGACCGCCTGCTCGCCCTTGTCGAGCGTCAGCGCGGCGTCATCGACCGTTATGTCGGCGGCCGCTGCGCCTGCGGATGTATAGCTCTTGACAGTTGCCATGATTACTTCGCCCCTTTCTTCGCCTTGAACGCGAGGACGTTGTTCTTGAGGGACTTGCGCACGAACAGGGTGCCGTTGCGCGCGCCGGGGACCGAGCCCTTGACGAGGATCGCGTTGTCCTCGGGGCGGATCTGCACGACCTCGAGATTGACTGCCGTGCGGTTCACGTCGCCCATGTGGCCGGGCATCTTCTTGCCCTTCTCGATCCAGCCGGGCAGGTCGCGGGCGGCCAGACCGCCCGTGCGGCGCTTGGAGTGGCCGCCGTGCGTCATGTTGCCGCCGGCGAAGCCGTAGCGCTTGAGGACGCCGGCGAAGCCGCGTCCCTTCGTGACGCCCGTCACATCGACATACTTGACGCCCTCGAAGTTCGCCACGGTGAGGACGTCGCCCGCCTTCACCTGCTCGCCTTCGTCGAGCGCGAACTCCTTGAGGACGCGCACGCCGCCTTCGATGCCGCCGGTCTTCTTCAGGTGGCCGGCCTCTGCCTTCGTAAGACGCTTGACCTTCTGTTCGCCAAAGCCCAGCTGCGCGGCCGTGTAGCCGTCGCGTTCAGGAGTCTTGACCTGCACGACCGGGCAGGGGCCGACTTCGATGACAGTCACGCACGTGCGCTTGCCTTCGGCGTCATAGACCTGGGTCATGCCGATTTTCTTGCCTATCAGACCTTCCATCTCAGCCTTCTCCTTTTAATTAGACCTTGATGGTGATATCGACGCCGGCGGGGAGATTGAGCTTCTTGAGCTCGTCAATCGTCTGCGCGGTCGGGTTGACGATATCGAGGAGGCGCTTGTGCGTCCGCTGCTCGAACTGGTCCATGGACTTCTTGTCCACGTTGGGCGAACGGTTCACCGTGAAACGCTCGATGCGCGTGGGCAACGGGATGGGCCCGACAACCTGCGCACCCGTCCCGCGGGCCGTATCGATGATTCCGCCGACAGCCTGGTCAAGCACACGATGGTCGTATGCTTGAAGCCTGATGCGGACTCTCTGCTGTTGCATGTTCCTTTTTCCTTTTCTTTTGTCCACCTGCGGCTCGACTTTCCTCGCACTCGACGGTCTCCACCCGGAGTTGCCGCCGGAGGCCCATTGGGCGCCTCACGCTCGGTTTCGTCTCGCCTCAGTCCATACTCCGCGCAGAAAGAAACGCTCGCGTTTGCTGCCGCAACCGTGAGCGCCTTGCCCAAGGTCGCGACGCGGCGGGACTCGTCCGCCCGTATCGCAACTCCTTTCCACCCGAAAATGGACTGATATTATACCATTTTTCGCATCCGCCGCGCAAGGGGGTATTTTCACTTTTTCGCGGCCAGCGCATTGGGGCGAAAACCATATCCCCTGACTTCCCAAGCCTCTCAAACCCCTCAAACCACTCACTTCACCAGCGACTGCGTGAGCTTGGAGACGATGGAGCGGTCCAGTATGAACACGGCGTCCGTCGCGCCGAGGGTGGCGAAAGCGCCGCCTGTCGGCGCGGAGCCGCCGATGAGGAGGTTTCTGCGCACGGCGTCGTCGCGATCCTGGTCGATGGCGATTGTGTAGGCCGGGTTCTCCAGCCCGTATCTGCGCAGGTCCTGGGTGGAAACCTTGAGGATGACGATGCTCTGCGCCTCTAGTGGGTCGAGGGTCTGGAGGACGGCGGCTATGGCGTCGGCGTCAGCCGCGCCCTGCGACGGGGACTGCTCGATATTCCAGGCGCGGCGATCCTTGTCATGGACGATGGAGGTGGGCTTTGCGCCCTTCGGGGTCACGACGATGCGCTTGACGTTGGCCGGGTCGATGCGCATGATCTCGCGGCTCCGCAGGTCTTCGAGGCGCAGGTGCCCCAGGGCTTCGCGCGACACGGTGACGGGCGCGGACGAGGTGGAGACGCCGATCGTCACGCCGTCCACGGCGATGTCGGCCGATTTCAGGTCGAATATGCGATCCAGGAGCTGCGAGACGCTGCCGGCGTCGGTGGGGGCGGCCAGCGGGGCATCCAGGCGCCAAGCGCCGTCGTCGCCCTTCGACAGGAGGTAGTTCGCCTCGCCGTCGGTCAGGGAAAGGCGCGAGACGGCTGAGCGGTCCATGGCGAACAGGCGCGAGTCCGTGAAGCCCGAGACGCCGGTCTTGGCCTGGTCGCGCAGGGCGGCATCGACGGTGACGATCGCCTCGGCGTTCTGGACGAGCGCGTAAACCAGCCCCTCGCGGGCCACTTTGCCGAACGAAATCCGCCTGTCGGCACCGTCGGCGCATTTCAAGGTGAGCGTGACGGCGGTATCTGGGTCGAGGCCGTATCCCGCGAGGAGCGACGCGGTGGCGATGGGGCTCTCGCCCTTGACGCCGACCGGCCAGAGGAAGTCCACCGCCTCCGCGGCGGAAAGGTCGTCAAGGAGCTTGCGTATCTTGTCGGCGTTGGCGTTCGCCCGCGACGGCGAACGCATCATCCAAGCCTCTCCGTCGCGAGCGAAGCGCATGAAAGAGCCGGCGCCGTCCTTTATGTCGAAGGCGACCACGGCGTCCGCCCAGGCGGGGAACACGGCGCGCTGCCTGAAGCCGTCCGGCGGCAGATCGACGGCGGCGAGGACGTTAGTCGGCACCACATACACGGCATCCTCGCCATCGACGGCGACGTAAACGCCGGCGGAGGAAGCCCTGCCGAAGAGGAGCGTGGCGCTGGAGCCCGCGTCGGGGTCCGCGCCCATCGAGACGGTCAGGCGCAGCGCCGACTCGTCGTCAAGCCCGTAGTCTCGCCTGGAGTGGCCGAGGCGCAGCAGTTCCTGGTCGGTGATCCTGTCGTCGATGCCGCAGAACGCGAGCGTATCGACCAGCTTGGCCATGGTGCGCTCGTCCACGCCTGCGTTGTACGGCGCGGTCATCCGCCATCCGCCGTCCCGGACGATGGCGATATCCGGCTTGCCGCAGCGCGACAGGGAAAAACGCGAGGCAGCGGCGAACTCCTGGTCGAGCAGCGTGTTTCGCTGGACGAGAGCGGTGCCCGTGCCTCCTTTGTAAGAGAGCAGCAGGTGCGCGCCCATCACGGCGAGCAGGGCGAGCACGAGATGGAAAATCGCCCGGCGGTTGCTCACTGCCGCCTCCTTCCGACGGCGACGAACGCGGCCATCGCGACGAAGAGCAGCGCAGGGAAGGCGAGCGCCGATACAAGCACGAACCTGACGCGCCCGGCGCGATCCATGCCCGAGACCAGGCGGCTGGCCTCCGTGCCCGGCTCAGTCATGGCGTCGGTCCCGGATAGATACGCCACGGCGTTCAGGAAGAAGTCGCGGTTGGCGTTGCCCCTCATCTTCAGCTGCCCGTTCATGACGAACGCGGCGTCGCCCACCGCGATTATCCTCGTGGGACGCAGCGAGAGGTCGTCGCCGGTGCCGACGCCGCGCTCGGCCGCGGCGGCCACGCAAACGTCGCCGACGCGCGCCAGCGGCGTGTATTCCACGCGGTCCGCGCCCGCCACATCGACCGCGGCGGAAGGCGTGAAGGAGAGCGGCTTTTCCAGTATCACCTGCGCGCCCTTGAGCGGTTCGCACACGGGGTGGTCCGAGAACTCCGAAACGATCACGTCGGTGCCCGAAAGCGTCCTTGCGCCTTTCAGGGGGGCGTTCTCCATCCGAACCCCCCAGCCTGACAGCAGGGAGGCGATGCCGGGGGCGTCGGAGGCGGAAAGCAGAGCGAGCAGCCGCCCGCCCTTGCGGAGATACGAGTCGAGGCGCATCGCCTCGGCGCGCGAGAAGTCGCTTTTCGCGCCGGCCACGACCACCAGCGCGCAGTCGTCAGGGACGTCCTCGCCGTCCGCGAGATCCAGCGGTTCGTTGCGGTAGCCGTAGTGCGCGACGTTGCGCGCGATGTCGCTCATGCCCCAAGGCTCGTAGGCCCGGAAAGAGCATTCGCCGTGCCCGTTGGTCCAATACACCACGCCGCGCTTGGGCGGCACGGCCACGCGGAGGATGGCGGAGGCGCAAAGGCGTTCGTCAAAGCCGCCTGCGAGCGGCACGAACGCCTTGCGGCTGCCGCGCTCGAAGACGAGCGAGTCCTCGTGCGCGCCGTCGCGCACCAGCCTTTCGGCGGCCGCCACGTCCCAGCGCGGATCGACGAAGCGCAGGACGAGGCGGGCGCCGCCGGCGGACTCCGCCTCGCGCGCGAACGAGCGCAGGAAGTGGCCGACCTGGCGGAAGCGCGCGTCCTTGCGCGAAAGGAACGCGGTGATGTGTATTTCGCCGCGCACGTCCGCGAGGATGCCGTGGGTGCGCGCGGAGAAGCTTTGGCCCGAATGCTGGGCGAGCGGCAGTTCGAGCGTCGTATCCGTCCTGTGGAAAAGCGCGATGGCCGCGACGGCGAGCGCTGTGGCGAGCGCGACCGCCACCCCGGTGGAGAAGCGCAGCGCCCTGGCGCCGCGCCCTACGAGGCGCACGGCGGCGACGAACTTGGACGAGACGAAGAGCGCGAACGCCGTCAGAGTCAGATAGGTCAGCACCGTTTCGGTGCTGACGATGCCGCTGGCAAGGTCGAACACGTTGGCGTCAAGCGGCATTTCGCCGAACGCCATCCTCCCCTGCGGCGCCCACGCCATCAACGCGAACCACAGCCCGCGCGGAGCGAGCACGGTGAGGGTGATGGAGGTGAGGGCGGCGGCGGCGGCATGGCGGAACGCCGCGCTGGCGAACACCGAGACGGCGCACCACAGCGCGCCTTGCAGCATGAGCGCGGCCAAGCCAGGCACGAACGATAGGGCGGTCTGGTTGGCGAGCGCGCCCGGCGCCATGAAGGAAAGCATGGCTAGCGACGAAACGAGGAAGGCGAGCACCGCGCCCATGGCGAGCGTGAAGACGCCGAGGAACTTGCCAAAGGTCAGTTCGCGCTCGCGCACGGCTATGGTGAGCAGCGACTCTATGCGCCCGGATCGCCTCTCGTCGCTCCACGAATCCATCGCCAGCAGCGCGGCGAGGACGGGCAGGACCGGCGAGACGGCGGAGGCCCAGACGACGGCCAGCGGGGTTTCGCCGCCCTCCGCCATCTCCAGCGCGAACGCGAAAGAGACGCCCGCGCCGGCGAAGAACACGGCCATCGCGAGCGCCGTGGAGAACAGCGACTTGGCCATGCCGACGGTGCGGCGCCACGTGATGATCGCGGCATTCACGCCTTCGCCCCCTTCAGCGCGTTCTCGACGCGGGCGGCGACGGTCGCGGCGTCAAGCCCGGCCGCAGGTATGGTGGAGGCGATCAGCCCGCCGGAGAGCACGAGGAAGCGCGTCGACCACTTGGCGAGGTCGCCTATCTCGTGCCCGGTGACGATGACGCTGGCGAACGCGGCGACCGACGCCATGGTCGCGCCCATCTCGTTGCGCATCGACACGTCCAGCCCGGCCAGGAAATCGTCAAGCAGTAGCACGCGCGGGCGAAGCAGCATGGCGTCCGCCAGCGCCACCCGCTTTTTCATGCCTAGCGAAAGCGTGCGGATGGGCGATTTCATCACGCCCGACACTGCGCACATTTCCGCGGCCTCGCCCACGCGGCGGCGGATGCGCTTCTTGGTCTCGCCCTTCAGGGCGGCGCGGTATTCGAGGTAGTCCTTGACCGCCATGTCTTCGTAGAGCGCGGGTGCCTCGCCCATGTAGCCGAGCTGGCGGCGATACTTCAAGGGTCTGGCCAGCGCGTCCTGCCCGTCCATCATCACGAGGCCGGAATCGGGCTGGGCGAGCGTGGCGAGGATCTTGAGCAGCGTGGTCTTGCCCGCCCCGTTCTCGCCGACGATGCACACCGCCTCGCCGGGCGACACGACGAACGAAACATCCCTCAGCACCTTGCGGCGCGAGTAGGAAAAGGCGATGTTCCGGACTTCGTACATTGCAATTTGCGGGATTCAGCGCGCACGGCCCGGCCGCGCGGCCGTCGCCGGGCGCGCGCGGCGCGCCGGCGCCGTGGATGCCAGACTTCGTCTGCCGGGTTCCGCCATCCCGCCGCTTCCCGTTTCAGAACAGCTTGGCGGGGTATTCGCCGGCGGCGACGAGCTTGGCGATCTCGCCCGTGACGAACGGCTTGTCCTCGCGGTAGGTGACGCCGAACCACGAAGATTCGGTGGGCAGCACGCGGCAGTCGGCCCGGCCCTCCTTGACCAGCTCGTCGACCACGAACGGGATGTACCACTCGCTCTTCTCCTTGCCGCCGTTCTGCGCGAGCCAGGCGGGGAAGCGCTTCTCCAGCTCTTCGAAGAGTTCAGGGGTGAAGCCCCAGAGGTTCATGGATACGCGGGCGTCGAGCGGCACCTTGACGGGCGCGCCTTCGACTTCACGGTTCTCCGCCGTGTCGCCGGCCTTGACGAGCTTGGTCATCTCGGTGACTCCGACGAGCATTCCGTCGCCCGTCACGTCGCAGATGCCGCGCGCCACGGAACCGTTCTCGCTGAGCGTGAGCTCCAGGCGGTAGCCGACCATCGCGAAATGGAGCTTGTCGCCGCCATCCTGCGGCTTGGAGAGGAAGTCGCCCAGGCGCTGGAAGGCGTCGCGCCCGTAGAAGTCGTCGGCGTTGATCACGGCGAACGGCTCCTTGACCACGTTCCTGGCGGCGCGCGTGGCGTGCGCAGTGCCCCATGGTTTCGTGCGGCCGGCCGGCACGGTGTAAGGCGCGGGCAGGTCGTTGATGTCCTGGTAGCAGTAATCGACGCTCACCAGCCCTTCGTATTTCTTGCCGACTTTCTCCTTGAACTCCTGCTCGAAGTCCTTGCGGATGATGAAGACCACCTTGCCGAAGCCCGCCCTGACAGCGTCGTACACGCTGTAGTCGAGGATGGCTTCTCCCGAGGGTCCCACGGGATCCACCTGCTTGAGCCCGCCGTAGCGAGAGCCCATTCCTGCCGCCAATACCACCAGTGTAGGTTTCATTCGTTGCTCCTTGCTGAGAATAAGGTTTGAGAAGTTTGGAAGGTTTGAGAAGCTTGAGAAGTTTGAAAGACGCGGGAGACTTGGAAGGTTTGAGGGGTTGGAAGAGTTTGGGTGGTTCGGGAGAGGCGGGAGAGGCGACGGCTTCCGGATTGCCCCGGGAGGGACGGGCGGCGGGACGATCCTCCCGCCGGCCTTTCACCTTTTGCCTATCGCCCTTTCACCTTTTGCCTATTGCCTTTCACCTGTTGTTCCATAAGCAATCCGCCTTCAGCTCTTTATAATGGCAGAGCACGCCTTGAGGACGCCGGCCACGTTCGCCAGGTCGCCCGGGATGATCATTGTGTTGTTCGTCTTGGCGAGGTTGCCGAACTGCGTCAGATACTGCTGCGCCAGCTGCATATTGACCGACTCCGCGCCGCCCTTGCCGCATATGGCCTCGGCCACCTTGGATATGCCGGCGGCCTGCGCCTCCGCGACGAGGAGGATTTCCTTGGCCTTGCCCTCGGCCTCGTTTATCTTGCGCATCCTCTCGCCTTCGGAAAGCGCGATGGCCTGCTGGCGTTCGCCCTCGGCGCGGTTTATCTTGGCCTGGCGCTCGCCTTCGGACTCGGCGATCATGGCGCGCTTCTCGCGCTCCGCCCGCATCTGCTTCTCCATGGCGTCGCGTATGGTGCGCGGCGGGGTGATGTTCTTGATTTCGTAGCGCGTGACCTTGATCCCCCAGGGGTCGCTGGCCTTGTCCACCGCCGCCACGATCGCGGCGTTGATGCTGGTGCGCTCCTCGAAGCTGCGGTCGAGGTCGAGCTTGCCCATCTCCGAGCGCATGGTGGTCTGGGCGAGCTGCGTGGTGGCGAAGAGGTAGTTGCCGATGCCGTAGGATGCCTTGGCCGGGTCCATCACCTGCATGTAGAGTATGCCATCGACGGAGACTGCGATGTTGTCCTTGGTGATGCACTCCTGCGGCGGCACGTCGATCGCCTGTTCCTTCAGCGTGTGGCGGTAGGCGATGCGGTCGATGAACGGCACGAGCACGTGGAAGCCCGCGTCGAGCGTGCAGCGGTAGCGGCCCAGCCGTTCCACGATATACGCCGTCTTCTGCGGCACTATCACCGCAGTCTTCACGATGGCCACGATCACCACGAAGGCAACCGCGCCAAAGAACACCAATGCTCCGTCCATGTTGCTGCCGTCTCCTTTCGGTTCTGGAT
>CAMOIK010000064.1 GCA_946615875.1 uncultured Verrucomicrobiota bacterium
GATAGACGTTTTCGCGGAGCGGCCGCCACCACCATTCGTTTTCGAGATACCACTTCACGGTCTTGCGAATGCCGGTGTCGAAATCGGTCTGCGGCCTCCAACCCAGTTCTCTGGAGATCTTGCCCGGATCGATGGCGTATCGCATATCGTGGCCCGGACGGTCCGCGACATGGGTGACGAGCGAGGCGTAGCCGGCGCCGTCGCGACGCGGGCGGAGTTCGTCCAGCGCGGCGCACACGGCTGCTATGGTCTGGACGTTGGTCCGTTCGCAGCGTCCTCCGATGTTGTAGGTCTGGCCGGGCGAGCCGCATTCGCAGACGCGCAGCAGCGCACGGGCGTGGTCTTCCACGAACAGCCAGTCTCTGACGTTTTCCCCGCTGCCGTAGATGCTGACGGGCTTCGACTCAAGGCAGTTGAGTATGGCCAGCGGAATCAGCTTCTCCGGGAACTGTCGCGGGCCGTAGTTGTTGGAACAGTTCGTGACGATCGTCGGAAGTCCGTAGGTGTGGCGCCAGGCGCGGACAAGGTGGTCGCTAGCGGCCTTCGATGCGGCATACGGCGAGCGCGGGGCGTATGGCGTGGACTCCGTGAAGAGTCCGTCCTTGCCGAGCGAACCGTAAACCTCGTCTGTTGAGACGTGCAAGAAGCGGAATGTCGAGCGCGCCGCGTCGTCCAGCCCTCGCCAAAATGCGAGCGCCGCCTGCAGCAGCGCGGCGGTGCCCGCGACGTTGGTGCGGATGAATGCGTCCGGCGCGTCGATGGATCTATCGACGTGCGACTCGGCGGCGAGATGGAAGACGGAGTCTGGCCGGAAGCTTGCGAACGCGCAGTTCATCGCCGCAGAGTCGCAGACGTCGGCATTGAGGAACGAGAGCCGCGGGTTGGAAGAGACGAGAGTCGCGGGGTCTAGGCCGACTTCCTTCAGCGAACACGGAGTTCCTGCGTAGGTCAGCCTGTCCACGACCAGCAAGGCGGCGTCGGTCTCGCCCAGGAGCAACCGCGAGAGCGCCGAGCCGACGAAGCCCGCGCCGCCTGTCACCAAGCATCGTTTAGGGTGCGGCATTCGTTCGTGTGTGGAGCGTGGGGGACTATTTGAACACCCAGCGGCGCTGGATGTTGTACGAAGCAAAGAAGAGAAGCGTTTCGCTCGCGATCTTCACGAGCGTGATTTCGAAGCCCCTGGCGTCGAAGATCCACGACATGGCGGTCGTGAACAGGTAGTCGGCGGTCATTATCGCGACGACCAGCGCGAGGTATCTGGCGAACGCTCTGCCGTTTGGCGAGCGCGATCTGAAGACGAGCTTCCTGTTGAACGCGTAGTTCGACGTGGACGATACCGTCCTGGCGGCGACAAGCGCCACGAAGACGCAGGCGCTGCGCTGCCAGCCGACGAAGCGCACCATCGCATACAGGACGGCGGTGAACACCGCGTTGTCTATCAGGAAGCCCGCGACCGACGATATGCAGAACCTCAGCAGTGCGCCGTATATCCGTATAGAGTCCCTGAGCGGGTTGAAGTGCGACGACGCGTTCTCCTCTATGTAAACCGTGGCGATCGGCACCTGGACCGGCGGCTCGGCGTGTCGCTTGGCGTCGGCCAGCATCCGCATCTCGTATTCGTAGCGCTCGCCTTCCAACGCGAGCATTCGCGGGAGAAGGGCGGACGGGATGCCGCGCAATCCCGTTTGCGTGTCTCTGATCCGCAGCCCGGTCATCAGGAAGAAGAACTGGCGCGTCCACCAGTTCCCGAAGCGCGAGCGGAAGGGGACCTTGCCCGAGAACGCCCGCACTCCGAGCGTCAGCGCCTGCGGATGCGCGAGCGAAGCCTCCGCCACGGACTCTATGTCGTCCGGCGTGTGCTGGCCGTCCGCATCGGCCGTGACCACGGTCTTGCATCCCGGCAGATGCTCCGCGATCCAGGCGAAGCCTGTCTTGAGCGCCGCGCCTTTGCCGCGGTTGGTCTCATGGACGACGACGGGGACGCCTTGCGCGCGGACTCCGTCAAACACGTCGCGGCCGACGGTCGAGCCGTCGTTCACGGCGACGATGTGCGAGAAGCGTCCTTTCAGCGCGTCGAGCAGCGCCAGGAGTTTCCTGTCTGGGTTGTATGCGGGGATCAGGATGGCCACCGCGTCTCTGTCGTGGTTTGTCATCGTGCGCTTTCTTGAGAAGTCGTGGTGTGCCGTTTTGGTGGTTCACGCGAACCTCGCGGCGAATTCGCCCTCTGAAATCACAGGGACGCCCAGCGATTTCGCCTTTTTGTTCTTTGCCGAGGTGGAGGCGGCGTCGTTGTTTATGAGGAAGGAGGTCTTTGCGGAAACAGAACCTGCGACCTTGCCACCCTGCGACTCGATGTATTCTTTGAGGGCGGTGCGGTTTTCCCATCCGGCGAGC
The DNA here is from genome assembly GCA_946615875.1 of uncultured Verrucomicrobiota bacterium. GTDB lineage: Bacteria > Verrucomicrobiota > Kiritimatiellia > RFP12 > UBA1067 > UBA1067. The sequence continues at coordinate 2,395 of CAMOIK010000064.1, forward strand.
TCGCCGGTGATGACGAACGTCATGCCGGCGCACTTCCCGCCAGCGTCGCCGCGAGCCAGTTCTTCAATCTCCACGATGCCTAGGAGATCGCGGACGTCGCTGCGGTGGCGCTCCGACGCGAAATATGCGACGAACGAAGCCGATTTCGCTTCGCCTATGCCGTCTATATGCGCGAACGACTCGCCGGCCTCCGCGGCGGCCACGAGCTGCGCTAGGCTATCGTGCGCGGCGAGCAGGCGTCGCGCCACGTCGCGCCCGCAAAGCGGTATGGAAAGGGCGACGAGGAAGTTGACCGCGCTGCGGCGTCTGGCTGCCGCCACCGCCGCGGCGATGTTGTCGGCGCTCTTGCGGCCGAAGCCGTCGAGGGCCGCTATCTCGCCGGCGTGCGAAGGCAGACGGTAGATGTCGGCGAAAGACCGTATCCAGCCGCAATTGACGAACTTCGCCAGCGTTTCTCCGGCAAGGCCGTCGATGTCCATGCCGTCCTTCGACACGAAGCGCATGAACTTGCGCAGTTCCCTCGCCGGACATTCCGCGTTGGTGCATCGCAGAGTCTTGGTGAGGGATGGCGATGTGCGCACTTCCGTCGCCGCGCCGCACACGGGGCAGACGGAGGGTATGTCGAATTCGCCCGCCTTCTCCGTGACGGCGACAACCTTGGGGATGATTTTGTTGGCCTTGATCACCTCCAGTCGCGTCCCTTTGCCGCCGATGCCGAGTCGTTCGCACTCGGAGATGTTGCAGAGCGACGCGCGCTTCACCGTGGTGCCTTCCAGCTGAACGGGCTCGAACACCGCCACCGGGGCGATGGAGGCGACGGCGCAGCTCCATTCCACGTGGTCGAGCGTGGTGGCCGCCGTCTCGTCCGCCCACTTGAAGGCGAGGCCTGCGCGCGTGGCGTGGTGCCCGGTGACTGAGCCGGTGCTGGCGTAGGCGGTGTCGTCGTAGCAAACGACGAGCCCGTCCACCGGGAACGGGCAGTCGCCGCCAGTCACCTTCCCGGTCCAGCGGGAAATGGCCGCTTTTATTGCTTCAGGCGTCGCGGGGCTGACGAGCTCGCGCTCGACGCAGTCGAAACCAAGGGAGGCGAGGAACTCCATCCTTTCGCCCCACGGGACGATGTCGCGCGGCAGGCGGACCGGCGAGAAGGGGATGAAGCGTATGCGGCGCTCCGCCACTTCGGAAGGATCTTTGAGCGTAAGCGAGCCGGACGCCAGGTTGCGCGGGTTCGCGTAGTCCTCCTGCGAGACTTCGCGGAACGCCTCGAAGTCCGCGTATGATATTACGGCTTCGCCGCGCACCACCAGATGGCCGTTCTCGGCGATTTCGGCGGGTATGCCGCGAATGGCGGAGGCGAGGCGCGTGATGTTGGTGCCGATGTGGCCGTCGCCGCGCGTCACGATCCTGGAGAGCCGCCCGTCGTCGTAGGTGGCCACGAGCGTGAGGCCGTCAAGCTTCCACGACAGCCATACGGGACGCGAGCCTGCCCACTTCGCCACTTCGCCGACGCTCTTCGTCTTCGCCAGCGAAAGGGCCGGGTATTCGTGCGCCTCTTTTTCGCCGGAGACGGTGCCGTCGGAGACGTTGGCCGTCGGCGAACCCGGCAGCACGATGCCGCTGGCCGTCTCGAGCGCCTTGAGGCGGTCGAACATCGCGTCCCACTCGAAGTCGGTCATCAGTTCGCCGCGCCCCGAGTAGTAGGCGTCGGCGGCCTCGTTCAGCCGCGCCACGAGGCCGCGCATCTCTTCAGTCGCGTCCATGGTCAAACCATATGGCCTTTGTCTCGTCGAACGTCACGTGCACTTCTTCGCCATGGCGGAACGGCGCGAAACCGCCGACGCGCGCAGTGGCCGCCGCCCTGCCGTCCAGCATTGTCAGGTGGACGAGCGTCTCGGAGCCAAGCGGCTCCGTGAAATCCACGATGGCCTGATGCGAGCGCTGAGTGGGCCGCGGCTCGACCTTCACGTCTTCCGGCCTGATGCCTAGCGTCTTGTCGGCGTGGAAGGTGCCGGGAGGAAAGAGGTTCATGGGCGGCGTGCCTATGAACGACGCCACGAACTCGTTGGCGGGGTGCGCGTAGAGTTCCATTGGCGGCGCGACCTGCTGGATGCGGCCCGATTTCATGACCACGATGCGGTCGCCCATCGTCATCGCTTCCGTCTGGTCGTGCGTTACGTAGATCATCGTCGTGCCCAGGCGGTTGTGCAGGCGGATTATCTCCGAACGCATCTCGACGCGCATCTTCGCGTCTAGGTTGGAAAGCGGCTCGTCGAAGAGGAACACCGCCGGCTCGCGAACTATCGCCCGCGCCAGAGCGACGCGCTGGCGCTGCCCGCCGGAAAGGGCTTTGGGCAGTCGTTTCATGTAGGGCTCCAGGCCCAGCGCCTCCGCGACGGAGGCGACGCGGCGTTCGATCTCCCTGGACGGATAGCTGCGGAGCTTGAGCGCGAACGCCATGTTGTCGCGCACCGTCATGTGTGGGTAGAGCGCGTAGTTCTGGAAGACCATGGCTATGTCGCGATCCTTTGGCGGCAGGTGCGTCACGTCGGTCTGGCCGATGAAGATGCGCCCGGCGCTGGGCATCTCCAACCCCGCGACCATCCTCAGAGTGGTGGACTTGCCGCAGCCCGAAGGGCCGACGAGGACCATGAACTCGCCGTCGCGTATGTCGAGGCTGAAATTCTCCACCGCAGGAGCGTCGCCCCGCGAGTAGGTCTTGCAGACGCCTTCAAGCCTTACTTCAGACATCCTGCCTCCCTTGTATCGCGCGCCGCAGAGTGAGCGGGTCGGAATACGCGATGCCGGAGTCCGCAGGTAGCCCGAACGCCAGGCGAGTCACCTTTGCGCAAGTGCCGCGCAAGAGCTCCGCCACATACAGCGCCGTCGCGTCGCCGTCCATGTCGGTGGAAAGCGCCAGCAAGACTTCGCGGAAGCCTTCGCGCCTCACCCGGTCCGCCAGTGCGCCGAGGCGCAGCTGCTCCGGTCCCATGCGATGGGAAGGGGATAGCTTGCCGCCGAGCGCATGGTAGCGTCCGCGGAAGGCTCCGGTCGCCTCCAGGCTGATTATGTCGGCGGCGTCCTCGACTATGCAGAGCGAGCTTGTGTCGCGTCGTGGATCGCAGCACATGTCGCACGGATCGCTGCCTGCTACGGTGAAACCGCCGCAGCGCGAGCATGCGCACACCTCGCTGCGGGCCGTCGCCAGCGCCCGTTCCAGCGGCTCGCTGAGCCGCGCCGGCTCGCGCACCAGTGCGAGCGCCGCCCTAAGCGCCGATCGTCTCCCGAAGCCGGGCAGCCTTTCCAGCGTCTTCTCCAGCGATTCTATCGGCGCTAGCAGCATCAGTTCCCGAATAGTCCGCCGAGACCGTTGGCTTTCATTTCCCTGGCCATCTCGGCCTGCGTGACGTCTTTCACCTTCTTGAGCGCGCCGTTCACCACGTTGAAGAGCATTGTCTCGAAGCGTTGCGGCTTGCCGGCCTTGACTTCGTCGTATGCCTCTTGCGAGATTTCGATTTTGGAGATTGTGAGGTCGCCTTTGGCCACTACGGTGATGCCGCCGTTTGAGTATTCGGCGGTGATCGACTGCATCTTGTTCTGGATGCGCTTTGCTTCCGAGCGCATCTTCATGACGTCCTTTATCTGGTCGAACATTCCCATTGTTTGTTTCCTTTGTTGTTGGGCTTGAAATGTTTGAGTGGTTTGAGAAGCGGGAGAGGTTTGAAGGGTTTGAGGTGGTTGCGAGGTTGGAGAGGTGGTGTGTGGTGCCATGCTTGTGTCCAAGAAGTCCCGGATGTCTCAGTTGCCGCAAACCTTTCAAGCCTTTCAAACTTCCAGCTTATGCCCTCAGGCTTTCCAGCGCTTTGAGATATATTTCGCGAGTGCGGTCGATGACGTCCTGCGGCAGGGCGGGGCCCGGCGGCTGGTGGTTGAAATTGATGGAGTCCAACCAGTCGCGGACGAATTGCTTGTCGAGCGACGGCGGATTGGCGCCGACCGCATAGCTCGTCTTCGGCCAGAAGCGGGAGGAGTCGGGCGTGAGGACTTCGTCGGCCAGTATGAGCGAACCATCCGCGTCCATGCCGAATTCGAACTTGGTGTCTGCGATGATTATGCCTTTCGACAGCGCGTAGTCCGCCGCCCGCGAGTACAGCGAGATGGTGGCGTCGCGCAGAGCCGCGGCCGTCTTGTCGCCGACGAGCGCGCATGTCTGCGCGTAGTCGATGGCCTCGTCGTGGTCGCCAATCGCGGCTTTGGTGGTGGGCGTGAACAGCACCTGGTCGAGCTTGGAGGCGTTGAGGTAGCCTTCGCGCAGCCGCTGCCCGTTGACAGTGCCGGACTTCTGGTATTCCTTCCAGCCGCTGCCCGTGAGGTAGCCGCGGGCGATGCACTCGACTTCGACCATCTTCACTTTTCTGACGAGCATCGAACGCCCGCGCAGGTCTTCCTTGTATGGCTGCAGGACGTCCGGGTATTCATCGGCGTCGGCGGTGACTAAGTGGTTCTTCATGCCGAGGAAGCCGAGCCAGAAGAGAGAGAGCTGGTTCAGCACCCGCCCCTTGTCCGGGACGCCGTTGGGCAGTATCACGTCGAACGCGCTTATGCGGTCGGTGACGACCATCAGCAATTTGTCGCCAAGGTCGAAGACGTCGCGCACTTTGCCGCTCTTTTTTTCCAGTCCTGGGATTTCGCACTCCAGCAGTGCATGGTTGTTGTCGTATTTCATAAGAGGAAAGGTTGAAAGGCTTGTGAGGTTTTAGGGCTTGAAAGGTTTGAGAGGTGGGAAGGGCGGGATGTTGTGTCATGCTTGTTCAAGAAGTCCTGGATGCCTCAAACTCCTCAAACTTCTCTTTCCGTTCTCACCTCTCGAGCCTTACAGAGGCAGTTTCAGCTTCTGGCCGACGCGGATGTTGTCGTTCTTGAGGTTGTTCATTTCCTTGATTTTCGGCACGGTAGTCTTGAAGGCGGCGGCGATGAGCGACAGCGTGTCGCCCGACTGCACCTCGTATTCACGGTGCGGACCTGCCGACTCGCGGTGCGTGGGCGGCGGTGGCGGCGGCGTCAGATCCTTCTGCATCCTGGAAATCTTGCCGGTCAAGTCGCGTATGATTTCGTCGCGCATGGCATTCATGCGGTTGCGCAGTTCGGTGTTGTTCGCCTTGAGGGCGGCGATCTCCGCCTTCAGATCCTCTATCTCGGAGCGCGAACCGTTGTCGTTCTCCAGCCTCGCCAGCCGCGAGGTTATTTCGGCGAGGTTGGTCTGGAGCACGTCAACCTGCCCGGACACCCTCACCATCTCTTCGTACGCCTGGCGCTTCAGGAACGATTCACGCGCGCTGTCCGGCGCCGCGATCGCCGCGCCTGCGACGATCGCCATCGCCAAACCTGTCAGTGTTTTCTTCATGTTTCCTCCTTGACTGTAGTGGGTAGATGGTGGCAGGCGGCGGCTAGACGAGCAGGAAGACCAGCCATGCGGCGGCGATTGCGGCGGCGGCGGCGAGGAAGCGGTCCTGCCTGGCTTCCGCCTTCTCCTCCTCCACGGAGCGCGTGAACGCGGCGATGCCGCCTCCGGCCAGGTAGCGCATGAGATTCCAGCGCTGCCGCGCCGCCATGCGGTTCTGCGCCGTCTCGCGATCTCCCGTCGTATTGCCAGTGTCGCTCATGTCCGTGCTCTTCCATTGGCGCATTGCGGTGCAACTCCTCACGGCAGCACGATGGTCTGCCCGGTCTTCACACGCCCGTCGGTGGAAATCACCGCCTTGTTTGCGTCGCGTATCGCTTTCCACGCGGACTCCTTGCCGTAGAAGCGCCGTGCGATCCTGTAGAGCGAGTCGCCGTCCTGCACGACATATGTCGCCGGGCGGTCGCCGCGATCCTTCGTTTTGCCGTCGTCGTGTCTGGCGAAGTCTGCAAGCTTGCGTCCACCAGGTTCGCCGTTGTTGCCGTTCTGCAGCAGTTCCGGACCGGACTCGTCCTCTTCGACGAGTTTCTTTGCGTCTGCGAGACCTTGGCGAAGACCGGTCGACGGGTCGTCTGGCTCGAATGCGGCGGGGTTCATCCTGCCGCTCGGCCCAGTCTTGCCGTCGTCGGCGACATCCGCGCCGCCGATTCCGTTCGGTGCTGCCGCACCGTCGTCCTCGTCGCGTAGCGCACTGGAGATTCTGGCGGGCGCGGCGGCGGTGTCATCGTCCTCGCCGTCGAGGAGTTCGCGGGCCGTCACCATGTCCTTGGGTGCGGATGCGCCGCCGCCGTCTTCGCCGATCGAGCGAAGCTGCCTGCGCAGTCTCGCGTTCTCGCGCTCCAGCACGGCCATTCGCTTCTGTGCGTCCTCCAGGGTCTTGAGGGTGGATGCGACTTTCTTCTCGGTATCCGCCAGCGCTTTCTGTATCTGCTCGTTGGTCTTTTCCTGGCTGGCGGAGGTGGCGATGGAATACTTGTCCGCGAGCGCGGCGGCGAGTTCGCGTTCGCACTGCGCCATGCGCTCCTTTGCGAGCGGCGCCTTGTCGCTGCGGCCTTCGAGGCGCAGGTATTCGCGGTAGGAGCATATCGCGCCCAGCCAATCCTTGCGGTGGTCCTGGAGGAGGCAGGCCATCTGGAAGCGCGCGCTCGCGTTGTTCCCGTTCGCTTCGATGGCCTTCTCGAAGCCGTCGATGGCGGCGTCGAGGCGCCCGGCCAGGTAGTCTGCCATGGCGGATTGGTAGGTGCGCGACCGGCGCTCCTCCGTCATGTCCGCAAACGATGCCGACGCCGCAAGCAGCGCGAACAGCGCGACCGTCGCAATGCTATTTCTCTTCATCATCTTCATCCTCCTCCTCGTCGTCGTCCTCGTCCTCTTCGTCGAACTCGTCCTCATCGTCCTCTTCGTCGAACTCGTCCTCTTCCTCGTCGAGTTCTTCCTCGTCTTCTTCGTCAAGTCCTTCCTCTTCTTCTTCGGCGTCTTCCACGTAGAGGGACGGTTGCGAATCGCGCGGCGTCGGCGGTTCGTCCGCTTCCGGCGACTTTTCGGAAGACTGCGATTCCTGCGGTTCCTCGGACGGCTTTGCATCCTCGTTGGCTTGCAGTTCTTCGAGGGGCAGTGGTTCTTGCGAAACCGGCTTCTTGTAGGACGCGGCCTTCTCCTTCGGGTTGGAGCGCTGCAGCGTGGGGTCCAGTTCGTTGAGCTGCTGGAGCGAAGCGAGCCCGAAGTGCTCCAGGAAGAGCGGAGTGGTGCCGTAAAGGAACGGGTGGCCCGGCAGCTCGGACTTGCCTACGAGGCGTATGAGCTGCAGATCCATCAGCGTCTTGATGTTGCCCGACACGTCCACGCCGCGGATTTCTTCGACTTCGCTCTTGGTGATCGGCTGGCGGTATGCGATTATGGCGAGGGTCTCGAGGGAAGCTCTGCCAAGGCGGCTGGGCCTGTCGAGCTTCAGCAGCGCGCGCACGTATCTGCCGCAGCTCGGCGCCGTCTGAATGCGGTAGGCGCCGCCGCTGCACACGAGGCGGAAACCGCAGCCCGCCACGTCCAGGGCCTTGTCCAGTCCCTTGAGGGCCGCATCCACCTCGCGGGTCGTGCAGGTGCGATATACCTCCATTACGTCCGCGTTTTCGCCGGCCTCCGGCTCCACGGCGCGTATCGCCTCGCGCAGTTCGGCCGCGGTCAGCGGCGTTTCGCTCGCGAACAGCAGCGACCCCACTATCTCTTGCAGACTGCCCGGCAGCGGCATCTTCGCGTCGTCACTCATAGTCGTCGGGCCTTTCCAGCGGCGCGGCGTCGTCCGCTTCGCGCGATGGCAGGATGGTGATTTCGTGAAACGCGGCGTTCTGGTAGATTATAACCCTGTGCTGCCGCAGCAGTTCGAGAAGCGCGAGGAAGGTGACGATTATCTCGCCCTTCGGCGCGGTTTCCGAGAAGAGCGACGTGAACGAGACCTGCCCCTCGCTTTTCGTGCGCTCCAGCACCAGATCCATCTTTTCCGGTACCGAGAAGCGTATGCCCTTGAGTTCGTTGGTGGGCATTTCGGCGGCTCTGGCCAGCACGTCCTGAAACGCGCTCAGCAGGTCGTAGAGGTCGAGGTGCGCCACGGCCGCCAGCCCGTCGCGCGCGGTCTTCTCGAACTTCGGCCGTCCTCCGCCGTAGTCGTAGCGGTTCGAGGCCTCCGCTTCCATGGCCTCCAGCCGTATCGCTGCGTCCTTGAACTTCTTGTATTCGATCAGCTGCCTGACGAGGTCGAGGCGCGGATCCACCCACTCTTCGCTCTGGTCTTCATTCGCGGCGCGCTTGCTCACGGGCAACAGCATCCTGGATTTGATCACCATGAGCGTGGCGGCCATCACAACGAACTCCCCGGCTATGTCCAGGTTCATGCCGCGCGCTTCGTCCAGGAACTTCATGTATTCCCGCGTAAGCCGCTCGATCGGGATGTCGAATATGTCGATTTCCTCGCGCCGGATCAGATACAGAAGCAAGTCCAGGGGGCCCTCGAAGATGTCGAGAGTCACCTTGTAGTCGTCGGCGAATAACTGTTCCTGCGCCATTGGCAATATATTATATCATATTTTCTCCGCCTTGTGCCCGCCTCTTTTGACCATGTTCCG
>CAMOIK010000065.1 GCA_946615875.1 uncultured Verrucomicrobiota bacterium
CCGGAGACGATCGAGGTCAATGGCGAGCCGAAGGACGTCACTTGCTACAAGATCGATAGACTGGTCGATGGGACGTGGCAGAGCGGCGGATGGACCGAGGCCAAAAGCTACACCTACGATGTGGAGCAGGAGGCGGGCAAGACCGTTCGCCTCACTTGGAGCGCCTCGCGTCCCGGCCTGATGATCATCGTCCGCTGATCCCGCCGGTCTTGCACCGGCCTCGCCGCCGCGAACGACAGCGCACGGCGCGTCGTTCGCGGCGTTGTCGTCGTCACGGGGGGCGTCATTTGCCGGCGAGGCTTTTCCGCCACTGCCGCGGCGAAAGCCCCGTCTCCTCCCTGAACACGTTGGTAAGGTAAGCGGCGTTGCAGAAGCCGCACACGCGGGCGATCTGCTTGACAGGCATGCCATGATCGGCGAGCAGGCGCTTGGCGCGGATGATGCGCTGGCGGAGTATCTCCGCGCCCACCGAGCGGTGGAGCGATTGCGCGAAGATCCTGTCGAGACTGCGCCGGGGCAGGCCTAGAAGCCTGGCGACCTCCAGCGCGCCGAGCGGACGGGAGATGTTCTTGTGGATGCAGACGAGCGCGGCGCGAACGACCGGGTCGGTGTGCGCAAGCGTGTCGGACGAATCCCTTGAGACGATGTCGCCCGGCGGCATAAGCTCTGGCGGGGCGGCGCCGAGCCGTTCGCGCTCTTCCGCCGGCATGTCGATCATGGCGTCCAGAAGTGCGGCGCCGCGGAACGCGCCTTCCTCAAGGTTCTGCCCGACGCTGGAAATGGTGGTGGACTGGTTCTCGCAGAGGAACGGGTCGTTGCCGACGCCGAGGACGGCGATGTCGGTGGGGACGTCCAGCCCGGCCTCGCGGCAGGCGTTCACGAGGCGTGCGGCGTCGGCGTCGTTGTATGCCAGCACGGCGATCGGCGGGACGGCCGATTTCAAGGTCTCTGCCAGGCGGCCCGGTCGCCATCTGGCGACATTGGAGCCTCGCGGCAGCGCGTCGGCGAAGCCCGCTAACCTGAGGGCGTGGACGTTGGACCATGCGGAGGAGAACCACGCGAACGAGGAGAAGCCCTTCTCCAGGAAGTGGCGGGCGGCCACGGCGCCGATCTGGCGGTTGTCGGAGGCCACGCGGGCGAACGGCAGAGACGGGCATTCGCAGGTGAGATCGACCGCGGGCACGCCGCGTTCGAGAATGCGGCGGGCCGTCCTCACCATGTCCGGCCTGTCCCGCAGGGTCATGAGGACGCCGTCGAACGAGCCGGGGTCCTCGTATTTCTCCAGGCGGTCGGCCATCATGATGTTCCAGCGCCGCTCTTTCGTGAAGCGGGCTATGCCATGGAGCCTCGGCAGACTCCATGGCGCGACCATCACGAGGATGTTGCGCGGCTTCACGGCGGCGTCACATTTTCGAGAGCCGGAGAAGCGCCTCCAGGAAGTAGTAGTCGCCGTAGTCGAGCGGCGTATCGACCTCGCTGCCGGCCGGCTTGTATCCGACGCCGTGCTTCAGCAGCCAGTGTCCGGCCTCGCCGCCCTCCGAGAAATACGCGGGCGACGCGAGCGACGCGAGCTGGCGGACCGCGAAGGCGCGGTATTTCGCGCTCTCCTCTCCGCTCGTGAAGCCTGAGAGCTCCAGCAGGCCGGAGGCCATGATCGCGGCGGCGGACGAGTCGCGCTCCTCGCCTGGCGCGCCGAAGTCCCAGTATGGGACGCCGTCAGCCGGCATGGCCGGGTGCGAGATGGCGAAATCTGCCACCTTCCTTGCGAAGTCCAGGTAGCGCCGGTCGCGTGTGGCGCGGAACATCATGGTGTAGCCGTAGATCGCCCAGCTCTGGCCCCTCGACCATGCCGTTTCGCAGCTTGCGCCCTGTCCGCGCCGTATCTCCTGCACCCTGTGGGTGCGCTGGTCGTAGTTGAGCACGTGGAAGGTGCCGCCGTCTGGACGGAAGTGGTGGCGCATGGTGACGTCGGCGTGGGAGCGGGCGATCGCGTCGAAGCGCCTGTCGCCGCCCGGGGCGTTCGCCGCCCACTCCAGCAGTTCGAGGTTCATCATGTTGTCGGGGATCACCAGGAAGTCCTTTTTGTCGGAGATTTCGCCCCAGCTGCGTATGAGCCCCAGGCCCTTGTCGAACCTCTGCGCCAGCGAAGCGGCCGCCTCCAGCAGCAGCGCGTCGTAGCGGTCCGTGCCCAGGATGCGCCGCGCGTTGCCGAAGGAGCAGTACATTATGAAGCCGACGTCGTGGTTGTCCGTCACCTTGGAGTTGGGCGCGAGTATCTCCGTCCATGCCAGGGCGCGATCCTTGAAGAACGCGTCGCCTGTCGCCTCGTAGAGATACCACAGCGAACCAGGGAAGTGCCCGGTGGTCCACCAGAAGATGTCGCGCATGTCGAGTTTGCCGGTCTTCGCGTCCCAGCCGTGCGGCACGCCGAGGCCGCCTCTCTGGTTGGCGTCGTGCATGAGCGGCGTGGCGGCGGCGTCGAGTGCGCGGTAGTGGGCGGCCGCCTTGGCGAATATCTTTGGCAGCTGCGCCTTGAGGGCGGCTTCGGCGCTTTCGTCGCCGCGTCCGGCGGTCGCTATCCCGAGAGCGACGCCCAGCGCGAGCATCGTCTTCACGGCATGGCTTGTCTTCATCGTTTCGTTCCTTTCTAGGGGTGCATTTGCTGGTGCATATTATACCATATTTCACCGCCGGGGGTGGAAAATGCTCCTGCGGACGTGAGGCACGGAGGCGGGAAAAATGGTATAATATGCGCCGATGGCGAAGAAACTGATAGTTGTGGCCGGCGCCGGGTCGTACCCGCGCCACGTGATAGAAGGCGCGAAGGCCGCCGGTGTCGAAGAGGTGGTGGCGCTGGCGGTCAGGGGCTCCACCGCCCGCGCCACGTGGAAGGCCGCCGACAGCGTCCACTGGGTCAGCCTCGGCGGCATAGCCGACGGGATACGATGGATGGCGGCGCAGGGAGCCGACGGCGCAATCCTCGCCGGGCAGGTAAACCCGCTCTCGCTTTTTCGCGGGAGATTCGACGACGAAGTGAAAGCGTGGCTTGCCGAACTGGACGTGAAGACGGCGCACACCGTATTCGGCAAGTTGATTGAGAAGATGTCCGAGCACGGGATCGTCACGCTGCCGGCCAGCTGCTACATGGACGCGCACATCCCCGGGGAAGGGCCGCTCACCGCGCGTTCCCTGACGGAACAGGAGGCGCGCGACGTGCGGCACGCGGCGGCGGTGGCCCATGACGTGGGCGTGCACGACGTCGGGCAGACCGTGATGGTCAAGCGCGGCATGGTGCTCGCCGTGGAGGCGTTCGAGGGGACCAACGCCGCGATACGGCGCGGCGGGCGTCTCGGCGGCAAGGGGTCTGTGGTGTTCAAGGCGGCGCGCGAGGGCCACGACATGCGCTTCGACATTCCCGTGGTGGGGATGAAGACGCTGAAGACGATGCGCCGCGCCGGCGCCACGGCGCTTGCGTTCCAGGCCGGGCGGCTGGTGCTGCTCGACCGCGAGTCGGTGGTGCGCTACGCCGACAGGCACTCCATCGCGATCGTCGGCGTGGAGTCTCGCCTGCCGCACGCGCCGCTGCGCCCGTAGCCGCGACCGCAACACCTGCAAGGACGCGATAAGATGAAGGTTCTACTTTTGGCCGGCGAGCAGTCCGGGCGGCTGTATGCCGACGAAGTGGCGCGCGCGCTGCCCGGCGCCGAAGTGCGCGGCTACGGCGACTACGGGTTCGACATGGCCGATCTGGCCGTCATGGGCATCTGGCCTGTGCTGCGGCGCATCGGATACTTCATGCGTGTGGAGCGCACCATGCGCAGGGCGATCGACGAATGGCGGCCCGACGTGGTCTGCACCATCGACTATCCCGGCATGAACCTGCGGCTCGCGGCGTATGCGAAGTCGCGCGGCATCCGCGCCGTGCACGTGGTGTGCCCGCAGGTGTGGGCGTGGAAGAAGGGGCGCATACCGAAAATCGAGGCTTCTCTCGACAGGCTGCTCTGCTTCTTCCCTTTCGAACCGGCTCTCTTCCGCCCAGGCTTCGCGGAGTTCGTGGGGCATCCGCTGGCGGAGCGCTTCGCGGCGATGGAGCGGCCTGAGCGCGTCCCGCGCCTCGTCGCCATCCTGCCAGGCAGCCGCCTCGGCGAAATCGAACGCAACCTGCCCGCGCTCCTTGAAGCCGCCGCGCGGCTGGAGGGCGTCGCCGTCGCCATACCCGCCGCCAGCCGCCGCGCACGCGCCGCCATCGAGCGTCTGCTGGCCGCGTCGCCGCTTGCGGCCACCGCCAAAGTGACGGACGGCGGAGCGCGCGAACTTCTCTTGAGGGCCGACGTCGCCGCCGTGGCGTCCGGCACGGCCACGCTTGAGGCGGCGCTCGCCCGCTGCCCCACGGTGCTCGTCTATCGCGTCGGCGCGCTCTTCGCCTGGATTGCCAGGCGCGTGATCACCGGCGTGCGGCACATCGGGCTGGTCAACATCGTGTGGGAAAAGGCGCATCCCGACGCAGTGGACTTCCCCATGCCGGAACTGATGCAGGAGGATTTCACGCCGGAAGCCGTCGCCGCCGCGCTTGGCCGGTGGCTGACCGACCCCGGCGAGCGCTCGAAAGCCGTTGCGCGGCTGGACGCCGCCTGCGCCCTCCTCAAGAGCGACAGGTCGTTCAGCCGCTGCATAGCCGCGGAACTTCGCGCCTGACGGGCGCCGCGCGCCTACGCCTGGCGCAGCGAAAGCACCGCCTCCGCGAACTCCGCCAGGTCCGGGTATCTGCGGACGGCGAAGCGGTCGAGCGGCGTCGGCTGCGCATTGACGATGAACAGCTTCCCTCCGCCCTGCAGCGTGAGGCGCGGAAGACCGGCGGCGGGGAACACCGTTAGCGACGTGCCGAGTGCCAGCATCACCTCGGCGCGTATCGCCAACGCCTGCGCCTCGGCAAACGCCTTCTCGGGCAGCGCCTCCCCGAAGAACGTGATGTCCGGCTTGAATGCGGCTCCGCATACGGGGCAGCGCGGCACGAAGGCGGCCTCCTTCCCGTCGAGCATGGCGCACACTTCGTCGAACGTGGCCGCGCGCCCGCAGTTCCTGCAGTGGTGCAGCAGCGGCGAGCCGTGCACCTCCCAGACCGTGGAGGAGCCCGCCTTCTGGTGCAGCATGTCGATGTTCTGCGTGGCGATGCCGTCCAGCCCCCCGATGTCTTCGAGGTGCTTGAGCGCCTTGTGCACCGGGCCTGGCGAGCGGTCTTTCAGGCCGTAAACGAGCTCGCGGCATCCCCTGTAGTATATGGAGGGATCGCGGTCGAACCAGTCGATGTCGAATATCCGCTCGGCGTCGGGCTGGGCGTAGAGCCCCTGCGGCCCCCGGAAGTCGGGTATTCCGCAGAGCGTGGAGATGCCCGCGCCGGTCAGTGCGGCGGTGCGGCGGCTTTTCTTCAGTGCTTCGATCAGTTGTTTCATGGCGTGCGGGTTTGCATTGTCCGGTGCCGTCGGCGTCAAACTACGGCCTCCACCTGCGAGGAGGCGTCTCCGGCGAGAAATCTTTCCACCGCCGCCGCCACGTCGCCCGGCGTGGGGCGGCGGCCGGTGGCGGACGGCATAGCCTTCTCGTGAAATCCTTCGGGCGGCAGCACGGATCCTGGAGCGACGGCGTTTGCGCGGAGCCTCCCGGCGTGGCGGGTCGCCGCATCCAGCGTGGCGGCGAGGAGTTCGCGCTTGGCGGCGGCGTATGCGCGCAGCCGCGGCCGCGTCTCTTCGCGGTCGTCGAGCACGGCGGCGTCGATGATATTGACCGCCGCGCCGCAGTCGGAGGCGGCGGCCAGGCGTTCCATCAGCCTGAGGGGCGAGGCGAGATTGATGCGGCGCGTCGCCTCTTCGTCGGCCAGATACACGGCCGCGTTGTTCACTATGGCGTCGGGGGCGCGCCCGAGCAGCGACACCGCCGCGTCGAAGAGGCGGTCCGCGCCGTCTTCCGCCGAGAGGTCGGCGACGATGTCCGCCCCGGCGTCGGCGCGGTGCGACGTGCGCAGCACGCGCCATCCCCTGGCGGCGAGATGGTCCGCTATCGCCTTGCCGATGCGCCTGACGCCGCCGGTGACGACCACGGCGCGGAGCTGCGCGGCGGTCGATATGCGGATGTCTGCGGCGTCGTGGCCGGAGGGCGCGGCCAGGCCGTTCTCTTCGAGGACGCGCCGCGCCTGGCGGGCCACCGCGTCAGATGGGTCGATGATCTTGGCGCGGTCGCCGCATATGCGCTCCATGACGCCCTTCAGGTGCGGGAAGTGAGTGCAGCCCAGGACGATGCGGTCCGCGCCGGCGGCGAGCAGCGGCTCCAGCCTGCGGCGCACGACGCGCTCGACGTCGGCACCGTCCGTCCTGCCCTGCTCCACCAGCTCCACGAACTCGTCCGCCACCGTGGCTATGACCGTGACGTCGCGGGCAAACTTCGCCTTTGTCTCGTTGTAGAGGCGGCCCGAGAACGTGCCCGCCGTGGCCAGGACGCCGACGACGAGGGAGCGCGAGTCCATCGCCGCCGGCTTGACGGCCGGCTCCAGGCCTATGAAGGGGACGCCTGCGAACTTCGCGCGCAGGATGTCTATGGCGGCGGCGGTCGCCGTGTTGCAGGCGACCACGATCATCTTGCAGCCGTATTCGCCGAGCAGCCGGCGCGTGCATTCCTCGGCCAGCGCGGCCACTTCGGCGCTTTCGCGGTTGCCGTATGGGCAGTGCGCGGAGTCGGCCAGATACACCGTGCTCTCGTCGGGGCAGAGCCGCCGGAATGCGTCCAGTATGCAGACGCCGCCCCTGCCCGAATCGAAGAAGCCAACGGGGCGGGCGTTCGGCGCGGCTACGCCGCCGCGCGGGAAATCAAACCTGGCCGCTCCTTCACCCATCGCCTCACGCCTTGAATACGGCGGTGGCGGCGCCTATGCCGGGCACCGAGCCTGACTTCGTGACGGCGGCCTCGGCGCTTTCGACGCCCGGGAACGCCTTCGCCTCCTCCGCCGCGATGGCGGCGGCGCGCTCGATCATTCTGCACTTGGCCTCTGCCAGGCGGCCTCGTATGCGCTCGGCGAGGGCGACGTAATCCACCGTGTCGCCGAGCCTGTCCGTGGCGGCGGCGGTGTCGCGTATCGTCAGGCGCACGTCAACGGACAGACGTTGCAGGCGCGAGCGCTCGTCCGGCCTTTCTCCTATGACGCAATCGACTTCTATTCCTTTTACCTGTAGTTCCATGTCGGGGCGGTGTTCAGTTGGTTTTGGGAAAGTTCCGCTCCGCGTCCCTGCGCGAGAATTCGCAGCCGCAGTAGCGTTGGCGGTAGAGACCGAGTTCGGCGGATCGCTTGGTGGAGAGCTTGAAGCCGTCGCGCTTCTTGAAGTCGATCTTTTCGAAGCGCGGATCGTCGCTCGCCGCGAAGACGAGCGCGCTTGGTTTGTGCGGGCTTACGGTGAGCGATGTCGTGAAGCCGTCGAAGCCGTGCTCCGCCGCGTAGCGGGCCGTCCTGGCCAGGTTGTGGCGGAAGCACCGCTCGCAGCGCCTGCCTTTCTCCGGCTCGTCCTCGAAGCCGCGCGCGACCTGCGCGAGCCATTCTTCGTGGTCGTATTCGTCGACCGCCAGAGGCACGCCCTCCGCGGCGGCGAGCGTCTCGGCGGCGCGAAGGCGCCGCTCGAACTCCTCTCGCGTGTCGATGTTGGAGTTGGAGAAGAACATCGCAACGTCCCTGCCGCAGGCTTTCAGGCGCGGCACGCAGGCGCAGGCGCACGGCCCGCAGCAGACGTGGAGCAGCGTGGACGGGCCGCGCTCCAGCCTCGTCCATTCCTTAGGCAGTCCCATTATGGTCTCGTAGGAGCCTTTCCAGCCGGCCACGAGCATCTCGCCGTGCTCGTCGATGTCGTAGGCTCCGGCGCGGTCGATAGGATTGACCAGGCGGACGTATTCGTCGATGGTGGCGGAGTCCAGCGGGCGGAACGTGACTTCGCTCACGTGCGTCTGGGCGCGTCCGTCCAGCGCTACGCCCGTATATACGCGGTGGGTGCGGCCGCCGAGTTCGCGCAGAAAGCGCCTGGCCTCCTCCTGGTCGCGGGGCTTGCCGTAGATCTTGCCGTCCATCCACACTATCGTGTCGGCGGAAAGGACGCGGCGCCCGGCGGCGGCGGGGGTCGCAGCCACCGCCGCGCCCTTGGCCAGCGCGTTTTCGGTGACGGTCCTTTCCGGGTCGTCGGGATGCGCGACCTCGGGGGCGTCCGACTTCACTATGTCGAACCCCACTCCCATGTCGCGCAGGATCTTCGCCCGCCTGGGACTGCCGCTGGCGAGAATCAACCGCCCCTCCGCTTTCGCATCGTCGCTCATCGGCCGCATATTATAGCATTTTTTCGTGCCGCGTGGCCGGGCCTGCCGCCGCGCGCGCGAGCGCTTTGCCTTTTGCGCGGGGGGCGGATTTCCGGCGGCCGTGTCGCTTGAGCTCCTTCGCTTCGACGGGGCGCGGCACGACCTTGTGGAGAGGTATAAAGGCGATGACGGCAAGATGAAGGCGCGAGATCGAGGCGTTTGTGAACGCCGCGCCCGTCGAAAAAACCAGTTAAAACCAGTTCGTCGCCGTCGGCGGAAATATGATACAATGCGTGGCGATGAGAAGCAACGCTAGACATTGGCGGAACTTTATCACCGCCGCAGACGCACGTAGAGTGCGCGTAGAGCGTTGCACAAAATTACCCTCCTCCCCCCATGTATATAATTGCGACGCGCAGGAGGGCGCTGTGATGCGCTCCAGGTGCGTAGCTACGGCGGGCGGCGCGAGTGTCGTTTATCGAGACTTTCCCAAGGGTTCCCAGACTTCTGGAACTCCAGATGTCCATGCATTGTTCCCGGCTTCCAATCATCAACTGCCAGCTACACAAGGAGAAACAATGAAAACACGAGCAAAACAGACGGCGCACCGCCTCGCTGCGGTGCTTTCACTCGCAATCTCATTCGCCACCACCGGCGCTTGGGCGGCGAAGACATGGACTGGCAACGGAGCGGATTCCTACTGGTCCACATCAGGGAACTGGGCCGGGAACTCCGGCCATATCTGGTTCAACAGCAACATCAGCGGTACATGGAACCGATTGGCGACAATAAACGAGAATACTACAGAAACTCTGACCACGATGCATGTGCAGGTGGGGTCAGAAGAAGATCCTTTCGTGTTTCAGAACAACGCATCCTTTACAATGCCAAACACAATAAATATTGGCACCGCTAATAACAATGCCGGTGCGGTATTTCGGGGCGGGACATTCAACGGGAAAGATTTGAATTTGGCAGATGCAAGCACGACGGCGTATCTCCTCCTTGATGGAACGACGCTGAATCTCAGTGGAAAGGCATCTCTCAAACGCGGGAAAATCGTCTGCGACAACAGCGACTGGAAGTTGAGCGGCGATCTTGTCATTGGTGCGGCGGCCGACGCTTCGGCGACGTTCACGCTAAACAGCGGAACGGTAACGGTCGCCAACAACAAATGGACGAAGAGCACTGACGGAAATGGAACGCTGAATCTGAACGGCGGAACATTCGTGACGCAGCATATTGAGGACGAAGTTGCTGGCGGTTCGCTTACTGTCAACTTCAACGGCGGCACAATCAAGACCAATAAGGCTAATTCAAAAGGATTGATTTCCCACGGGAGCGGCAAGGGTATCGATGTCACGGTCGGCGCGAACGGCGGCACGATTGACGCGGCAGGTTACAACGTGACGATTGCAGCAGACCTGGACAACGCATCGGGCGCGACGGGCAAGATGACGTTCAAGGGCGGCGGCACGGTGACGCTCTCCGGCGCAATAAACTACACCGGCGGCACGACGGTCGAAGCGGGTACGGTCGTGGTCGTTTCCGATGTCTCTGCTGCGACAGCGCTGGGCGCGATTACGGTGACGGGACTCGAGAACAATATTTGCGAGGTCGTGAGACTTTCCGGCGAGGGGACGTTCAGCGCTGGTGATCTTCCGGCGAATACCGAAACCGTCACGTTCTTCGTTTCGCCGGACGGCAAGTCGATACTCGCGGCCAATGGTTTGGAAGGTCCGTTCTGGATCGGCGGCAGCGGCGATCTGGGCGCCGCGTCCAACTGGTCTGGCGGGGCCGTGCCGACGGAAAATCCGACGATCAAGTGGGCATCCCCGATCACACTGACGAACAGCGGCGACTTTGCCCCCAATACGTTGACGATTCCCGATGATTCCGCAGTTGTCACGCTTGCGGGAGCGCTCACGGTGAACTGCCTCACGAACGCCAGCAAGCTTGCCGTTGCGGCTAACGCGACGCTTGAGGTCAAGAAAGACTTGGTGGGGACGGCGGACGTAGCCGATGCTTGGGTCGCGCTGCTCTATTCCAACGAGGGCATTGTGAGGGCGAACAAGGTCATCGGCTACGCCACTATGGGTAATACGCACGTCTCCGAGTTCGTGTCTGTCTCCGCGAAAACCCGTCCGATTCGTGCAGGGGAAATCGTTTACAAGAACATGAGCAACCCCGCACAGCTGAAGATGTATCTAAACTCTTCCAACCAGAAGGGAGACGGCATGTGGGTAGTGGGCGAGAACGGCTTCCGATTCGAAAATTCGCGTCAGGCGAACTACACCACGTTCCTTGTCAAGGGGGACTCAGGCAGTCCGGTAGTCGCGACGCTCGGCTCGTCCGCGAACTGGACACTGCGCAACTCCGGCAAGCCTGGCTCTACCAACGGCGATATATGCATTGACAATAACGGCTCGCTTGTCATTGATACCACTGACTATGACGACTCGACAGTTGGACGCATCGTCACGCTTGAGGGACGCATCAAGGCAGTTGGCGGCAATGTGACGGTAGCGGGCCATGGGACGGTCGTCGTG
>CAMOIK010000066.1 GCA_946615875.1 uncultured Verrucomicrobiota bacterium
GCCATGGCCGGGACAGAGCCCGGCCCTCCCTTCTTCGCAGGTTTCAAGAAACGGGGGTAAACTCCAGGGCGGATGGCGGTTGCGTCGGCAGAGGGGAATATGGTATAATGTATCCTGAAGGGCCCTGAGGGCCTAGAACGGAACACAACAAGGAGAAACGACATGACAGGAATAGAGATCGCCCTTGCGGGTTATCTGGTGTTCGGGCAGCCTACCGGGAACTACTATGGAGCGATAACGAAGAATTCGGGACTCCAGGCGATCCATGCGGACGGCGCGGTGTCGCTGCGCCTTGCCGAGACGGGGCGCACCGAGGAGACGGGGGCCGACGGCTCCAAGACGACAGTCATCCGCCTCAAGGACGATTTGTATCCATTCGAGGTGACGCGGTTCGTGAGGAGCTGGGCCGACTGCGCGGCTGTCGAGACGTGGCTCGAGCTGCGCCACTCCGAGCCGGGCCCGGTGCGGCTGGTGCGCGCCGACAGCTTCGCCGCGCCCGTCGCCGCCACGTCCGGTGTCGTGCGCGTGATGTCCCTCGTCGGCAAGTGGGGCGCGGAGGCGAACGTGAGCTGGTCTTCGGTGGGCAACGGGCAGTGCGTGGAGCTGGTCTCCAACTCCGGCACGCGCAACGCCTGGGCCTCCAACGCCGCGATGATGGTGGAGTTCGGCGAAGGGGTGGACGAAGAGACCGGGCGCGTGCTCGGCGTGGCGCTGGAGTGGCCCGGCACCACGCGCCGCCGCGTGCTCCGCAAATGGGACGGCACGCGCACCGAGGTGTTCGCGGGTATCGACATGACGTCCGGGCCGTACACTCTCGATCCCGGCGTGACGTTCACCACGCCCAAGGCGATACTCGTGTGGTCCGAGCAGGGGCGCGGCGCCGTCAGCCGCGAATACCACCGCTGGGCGCACCGCCACCTGATGCCGCACGGCTACGACCTGCACCCCGTGCTGCTGAACAGCTGGGAAGGCGCCTACTTCACCTTCACCGAGCAGACTCTGCTGGACATGATGGACGGCGTCAAGGAGATGGGCGGCGAGATGTTCGTGCTGGACGACGGCTGGTTCGGGCGCGGCAAATACGCGCGCGACGTGAACGCCAAGGGCACCGCGGGGCTTGGCGACTGGTTCGTGAACCAAGTCAAGCTGCCGCACGGCCTGAAGTGGCTCGCTGACGAGGCGGCCGCGCGCGACCTCCAGTTCGGCCTGTGGGTCGAGCCAGAGATGGCCAACATGGACAGCTTCCTGGTGGAGGAGCATCCAGACTGGATACTGCGCGAGGCCGGCCGCGAACCCATCAAGGGGCGCGGCAAGACGCAGGTGGTCCTGGATTTCGCCAACCCCGCCGTGCGCGACAACATCTTCGGGCAGATAGACGCCGTGTATGCGGCCATCCCCTCGCTCGCCTACGTCAAGTGGGACTGCAACGCCGACATCAACAACCCCGGCTCGCCGTTCCTCGCCGCCGACCGCCAGCCCAACCTGTGGTATGACTACTCCATGGGCTACCTGGACCTGCTGGCGCGCTTCCAGGCCAAGCGTCCCCACATCATGACGCAGGCCTGCTCCTCCGGCGGCGGACACATGGATTTCGGCTCGCTGCGCTACGCCGACGAATTCTGGACGAGCGACTGCACCGACCCCTACCGCCGCATCTTCATCCAGTGGGGCGCGTCGCAGTTCTACCCGGCCTCGGCGATGGCCTGCCACGTCACCGCCTCGCCCAACCACCAGACCAAGCGCGTCACGCCGCTCAAATACCGCTTCGACGTGGCGATGTCGGGCCGCCTGGGCTTCGAGCTGCATCCGAAGGACATGGCGCCGGAGGAAGTCGCGTTCGCGAAGAACGCCGTCGCCGACTACAAGCGCATCCGCCCCGTGGTGCAGCGAGGCGACCTCTACCGCCTCGTCTCGCCGTACGACGCCCCGCTCGCCGCGCTCATGTATGCCAGCGAGGACAAGGGCGCGGCGGCGGTCTTCGCGCTCGGCCTCAAGATCGAAGGCCGGCGCCTCCAGACCTTCAGGCTGCGCGGCCTGGACGCCGACGCCAGGTATTCCGTCCGGGAAATCGATTGCGGAGAGCGTCTGCACGCGGAGCCGCCGGCGGCGGCCACGGGCCGCGAACTCATGGAGCGCGGCGTCGACGTGGAGCTTTCCGGCGATTACGACTCGGCGGTATTCGAGGTGCGCCGCATAGACGCGGACTGACAGCGCCGCACATGAAGGCGCGCCTGACTACTTCTCGCAGATAATATCGCGCAACGCCGACTTCGCCATGGAGGACGGGAAGCGTTTCGCCCGCCTGGCCGCGCTCCTCGGCAAGGCGGACTCGACGCAGGGCCTCGACCTATCCGCGTCCGACGCAGACCGGACGCGAAGGACGACTGCTTCCACGTCTCGAAAATCCTCGTTTGCGGCGACAGGCTGCATTGAGCCGCGCGGCGGCAAAAATACCTTCCGTCAGGCATAGACAGGGCGGGTGCAAAAATGGTATAATACGCGCTAACCGAACAACGGGTTCGGCGGCATAGAGAAAGGAAAGCGAAGAAATGGCAAGAGCATACAATTTCTCTGCGGGTCCGGCGGTGCTTCCCCTGGAGGTGCTCGAGGACGCCCAGAGGAATCTGGTTGACTACAAGGGCTGCGGAATGTCGGTCATGGAGATGTCCCACCGCGGCAAAGACTACGATGCGATCCACCAGGAGGCGGTCGCGACGTTCAAGGAACTGTGCGGCCTCGGCGACGACTGGAGCGTGGTGTTCGTCCAGGGCGGCGCCTCCATGCAGTTCGCCATGATCCCGATGAACTTCCTCTCCGCCGGCGCCACGGCCGACTACGTGAACTCCGGCACGTGGGGCAACAAGGCCCTCAAGGAGGCGAAGAAGATGGCCGCGCTGCGCGGCGCCACCGTGAACGTCGCCGCAGACTGCCAGAAGGACATCCCCACGCGCCAGCCCACGGAGTTCAACTGGACGAAGGGGGCGGCCTACGCGCACATCTGCACGAACGAGACCATTTCCGGTGCGGAAATGAAAACGATCCCTGATACGGATGCTCCGCTGATCGGCGACATGTCGAGCGACATCCTGTCGTGCGAGCGCAACTACTCCAAGTTCTCGATGTTCTACGCCGGCGCGCAGAAGAACCTGGGGCCCTCCGGCATGGCGGTGGTGGCGATACGCAACGATTTCGCGGAGAAGGGGCCGGAGGCCATCCCGACGATGCTGCAGTATCGCACCTACACCAAGGAGAACTCCCTCTACAACACCCCGCCCACATGGGGCATCTACGTCTTCGGCGAGACGATGAAGTGGGTGAAGCGCATGGGCAAGGAGAACCTCTTCCGCCTCAACCAGGCCAAGGCCGCCAAGATATACGACGTCATCGACTCCAGCGACTTCTGGACCGGCACCGCTCTCAAGGAGTTCCGCTCCAACATGAACGTGACCTGGCGCATAAAGGGCGGCGACGAGGCCCTGGAGAAGAAGTTCATCGACGAGGCGAAGGCGGCCGGCATGAGCTCCCTGAAGGGACACCGCTCGGTCGGCGGTCTGCGCGCCTCCATATACAACGCCTTCCCGATGGAGGGCGTGGACGCGCTCGTCTCCTTCATGAAGGACTTCGAGAAGAAGAACGGCTGACGGGCCGAGAAGACAGGGTGCTGAATGCTTAGCGAGAGAAGGAGTGGTTGATCGTATGGCCGGAATATTCGACATTGTCAAATGGGGCGTCCCAGCCTTCCTTCTCCTTTCTTCGTTCTTCATCCTGCATTCTCCAGCCTGGGCCGACTCGTTCAAGTGCGGCGTCGAGGCGGTCAATGAGATAGCCGCCTGCGACGCCGCCGCCAAGCCAGGCGGCGACGTCGCCAAGGCCGTCGCCGCTCTCCGCGAGGACGATTTCGACGAGGACGCCGAGCGCGACGCCGCGCGCGCCAAGGTGTTCGGCGCGCTGCTCGGCGGCGCCGCCGGGCTCTCGGACGGCGACAAGGCGGCGCTGCGCGGCTTTCTCTACCACAGCGCTGCGGGCATCCAGCCTGGCTTCAAGGGCGGCTGGGACGACTTCGAGCTCTTCCCCGTCCCGGATAGGCGGCTGCGGTTCGTCGAGGCAGTCAAGGACACGGAGAAGGGGGCCATCAAGAGCGCGTGGCGCTACGAGGACGGCAAGTGCGCCTGGAAGTTCACCATCCCGGAAGGAGCCAAGGCCACCGTGTGCGTCAATGGAATGTGCAAGCGCTACGCGCCAGGCTCCTACGAGATCGCCATCAAGGAGTAGATGGCGGATGGCATGTGGCGGATGGCGGCGGTTCCGCGTTGCGTTCGCCGGTCTGGCATTCCTCTTCCCACTGTGATTCCGCATTCCCTTTCAACATTCCCAACTCTCCAATCATGAAACTACGAGGCACGATCACCGCGATGATAACGCCGTTCGACAGGACGGGCGCGGTCGATTACGGCAAGCTCCGCGAGGTGGTGGCCGGGCAGGTCGCCGGCGGCGTCGAGGGCATTTGCGCCGTCGGCACCACCGGCGAATCCCCCACGCTCACGCACGAGGAGCACCACAAGGTCATCGAAAAGACCATAGAGTATGCCGCCGGCAGGCTCGCCATCATAGCCGGCACGGGCGCCAACTCCACGGCCGAGGCCGTCTCCCTCACCAAGGCCGCCATCGCAATGGGCGGCGCGGACGCCACGCTGCAGGTGACGCCCTACTACAACAAGCCGAACGCCGAGGGACTGTACCGGCACTTCATGACCGTGGCCGACCTCGGCCTGCCGGTCGTCCTCTACAACGTGCCCGGCCGTTCCGGCAGGGAGATACCACTGGACGTGGTCGCCCGCCTGGCCAGGCACCCGAACATCGTCGCCATAAAAGAGGCGGCGGGCAGCGTCGATCGCGTGAGCGCCGTCAAGGATCTCGTGCCGGACCTGACCGTCCTTTCCGGAGACGACACGCTGGCGCTGCCGATGATTTCCGTGGGGGCGGAGGGCGTGATCTCCGTCGCGTCCAACATAATCCCGCGCGAGATGTCCGACATGGTCCGCCAGGCCCTTGCGGGCGATTTCGCGGCGGCCCTCGCCGCGCACCGCAAATACTACCGTTTCTTCCGCGACCTCTTCATCGACGTCAACCCCGTGATGGCGAAGGAGGCTCTCGCGCTGATGGGCAAGGTGGAGAACGTCTTCCGCCTGCCGCTCTGCGAGACCACGGAGAAGAACCGCGAAGTCATGCGCGAATCGCTCCGCCGCGTGGGGCTGCTCGGCTGAGAAAGTCCCGCTTCGAGGCGGACGCCGCATCATCGGGAATTGGCTGGAGAGGGCAGGGAATGAGACGGCGCTTCGCATCCCTCGCCCTCTTCGCTGTGTGCACCGCGTGCGCCGCCGCCGTCAAGCCCCTCGCCGTCTGGAACGGCGAGTTCACGAGTGGCTCTTCGTCATCTACCCGCAACGGCGTCACTCTCAACAGGGGAAGCGCGCTGTTCAAAGGGCAGTATTTCAAGGTACAGAAGGGCGGCCGCTCGACATCGAAATAACAAGCGCGTTTTCCATCGTTGACAACGGCGCTGGCGGGGTGGACGTGGTGTTCAGTCCGCCGAGGCCGGAGTTCGCGGCCGGTAGGCGGGAAATCAAGTCTCCGATACGACGATCGAGGCGTTCTGCGGGATGATGGTCTCGAGCTCCACGCGGTCGCGCAGTGCGAAGCGGAGGCCGAGTTCCGCGAACTGCGAGCGCAGGTTCTCGCCTGTCTTATAAACGCCGACGGGGCATATTTCGCCGTCGCCGACGATGTCGTAGCGGTTGAAGAACTTCCCGTTGAGGTGGAGGTCGGCGTAGCGCGCGCGGCGGTGCACGGTCATGCTGAAGCGCGGATGGTGCATCACCTTGATCTTCCGGCCTGCGCGCAGATCATCCGCGTCGGCGAGCGCGTTCAGGCGGATGAGCGACGACAGCGTGGAGCCGTGCGCGGCGGCGATGCGCGCCGCCGTCTCCCTTGGCCTGACCTCCACCTCCGTCACCCATTGGCGGTTGGCAAGCGCGAACAGCCAGCGCGTGTTGAGCTGACCCAGCCGGCGCGCCAGCCTGTCGTCGAGGTCGGCGGCCGGTTCGCCCGGCAGGTCGCGCAGGGCCTCGATGGTCGTGGCCGCCATCTCCACGTTGCCGGACTTTTCGGCCTCGGCGAGGCGCAACAGCAGATTGCGCACCTTAGGCGGGCGGTCTCGCGCGGGGATTTCGGCGAGGACGCGCTTCGCCTCGCTGGACTCGGCGGGGGCGGGCGCTTCGCGCGGCGGCGCGGCTTCCGCTGCCTGCGGCGGGGCCTCCTCGAACTCTCCGAAGGAGTCCGGCTGGCGGCGCAGCCGCGTGGCGACGAACGAAACGGCGGCGACAGCCAGGACGACAAGCACCACAGCCCAGACCGACGAGGAATCCTTGTCCCTCGGTCTAGGCTTGTATTCTATGCCGAATCTGCCGCGTTCCAGTGCCATCGTGGCCGTGCCTACTCCCGCCTAAGGCATGAATGATACCATATAATGCCCGGCGCGTCAATGCAGCGGCAGAGGATAGAGGGTGGATGGCAGATGATAGCTGGCAGTCGGTAGATGGCGGTGAAGCGAAAACAAACTACCAACTACCATCTACCAGCTATCTTCTACCATCTACCAGCTACCATCTACCGACCATCCAGAGCGTCACTCGGCGACGCCTTGGACGCAGGCGCGGAGTATCTCCATCGCGACGCCCGGCGCGGTCTCGACCTTGAACGTCTTCTCCGTGGCTTCGACTATGGTGCCGACGATGCCGCCGGCGAAGATGACGCGCTTGCCCGCCTTGAGTTCGTCGATCATCCTGCGCCGTTCCTTCTCCTTGCGCTGCTGCGGGCGGATCATCATGAAGTAGAAGATCGCGAGGATGATGAGCATTGGGATGAACATCGAGAAGCCGCCAGGCTGCTGCTGCTGGCGGGCGGGGGCTGGCGCGGGCTCCGCCGTCGCCGCGACGGTCTCCACCATCTCGGCGACGGTGGGCGCGGCAGGCGTTTCCGCGACAGGCGTCGCGGCGGTCTCGGTTGTTGCGGGTGTTGCTGGCGTGTCGTTCATTGTTGCGTTGTCTCCTTTCGGATTTGTTCCTTGAAATCGTGGAAGTTCCCTTCGCGTATGGCCGCGCGCGCATCCTCCATGAAGCGGTTCAGCGCGCGCACGTTGTGCAGCGTGAGCAGGTGCAGCCCCAGCAGTTCGCCGGTCGCGATCAGGTGGCGGACGTACGAGCGCGTGAAGTTGCGGCAGCAGTAGCAGTCGCATCCCTCCTCCACCGGCCCCTGGTCGCGGATCCATTTCGCCGCCTTGATCGCCACGTTGCCTTTCCTCGTGATCGCGGTGCCATGGCGCGCGATGCGCGTGGGGATCACGCAGTCGAACATGTCCACTCCCCTGGCGATGCACTCGGCCATCTGGTGCATCACGCCCAGCCCCATCACGTAGCGGGGCTTCTCTTCGGGCAGGAACGGCACCGACGCCTCGACCGCGGCGTACATGCACTCCTCGGGCTCGCCGACCGACACCCCGCCCACCGCGTAGCCGTCGAAGTCCATCTTCACCAGCTCTTCCGCGCAATGGCGCCGCAGGTCGTCATAGACCCCGCCCTGGACGATGCCGAAGACCTGCTGCCCCGCGGCGCGCTCTTCGCCCCTGCACGCCGCCGCCCACCGCAAAGTCTGGGCGACGCTCTTTTCGGCTCTCGCCCGGTCGCACGGGTATGGCAGGCATTCGTCGAACACCATCGCGATGTCGCTGCCCAGGACGCGCTGCATCGCCATGGACTCCTTCGGGCCCAGGAAGAATTCGTGCCCGTCGATGTGGGAGTTGAACCAGCAGCCGTTCTCCGTGATGCGCCTGTTCTTCGCCAGCGAGAACACCTGGAAGCCGCCGGAGTCCGTGAGGATCGGCCCGTGCCACCGCATGAACTCGTGCAGCCCGCCCGCCGCGGCGATCACTTCGGCGCCGGGGCGCAGCATCAGGTGGTACGTATTGCCCAGCACGACTTGCGCACGGGTCTCAAGGAGGTCGCGCGGCGTGAGGGCCTTCACCGTCCCCAGCGTCCCTACATCCATGAAAACAGGCGTCTCGACGGCTCCGTGGGCGGTGAAAAGCCGCCCCAGCCGTGCTTTTGTACGCTTGTCCTTCTCTAGTATCTGGTATGGCACGGCGCATATTGTACCAAAAAACTGTTGATTTATGTCCGAGAATCGTGTATCATATTCGCCATCACAATGGGAAAAGAATCTTAAAGGTCACTATGAATAAAGCATTGCATGCGTTCGTGTACCTGTTCCTGGCCTTGGCCGGGGCGGCTCTGTGGTTTGAGTTGCAGCTCAACGCCAAAAGGGCGCTGCTGGTCGACAGGAGCAACCTCCACGAGGAAAAGTTCATCTCGATCGCCAAGACCATCGAGAAGGCGGAGCCGTCCAAGGACGCCACCGCCGAGATCCGCAAGGACGTGTCGCCCGTGGAAGCGCGGCTGATCGACACGCCCGACACGGAGAACGTCCTCGAGGACTACAAGCCGTACCTCGAGCAGCAGAACCTCGAGACTTTCGACTGGAATGGCAAGCGCGAACAGCTCCGCAAGATATACGTCGAGGACGCGGACGGCAACCCGATCATGGACGGCGGGCGGCCCGTCGATCGCGGCCCCGGCACGGCGCGCGAACTGCTTGATTCGCTGCTCGCCGCCGCCAGCCGCCAGCAGTCCACTCTCAACACGACCCGTGCGGAGCTGGCAAAGCTTCGCGGCATCCTCGCGGACACCGTCGAGGAGCTCAACGACCTCAAGCCCAGGGCCCGCCAGGACAAGGTGACGCTCGCCGAGAAGGACGACAAGATCGCCGAGCTGGAGAAGGCCAAGGCCGAGGCGGAGGGGCAGGTCGTGAAGATAAAGGGACAGATAGACGACCTCACCGCCGAGATCGCCTCGCTGCGCGACGAGGTCCAGACCGCCAAGGACGAGGCCGCGCAGAGCGCCGAGAAGCTCGAGGAGTCCGAGAAGAAGGCGGCCAACCTCGCCAAGGCCCTGCAGGACGCCTACCAGAGCGCGGGCTCCGCGTCCGCCGGAGTCGGCAACGTGGTGACCTCCGTCCCGTACGGCGAAAAGGGCAAGGTGGTCTCGGCCGACAACGAGTATATGTTCGCCACCATCGAGCTTTCCGACGCCACGATGAAGGAACTCAAGGGCGAGAAGCGCGACAAGCCGATTCCCGTCGGCCTGGAGTTCACCGTCAAGCGCGAGGGCTACCAGGGCGCGGCCGGCGACATAGTCGGTCGCATCCGCACCCGTCAGGAGATCCCCGGCAAGAACTACGTGATCTGCGACATCCTTTCCGCATGGACGCAGACGGAGGTGAAGGCAGACGATGTCGTCTTCTCTGACTAGGCTGCTGCTCGCGTCGCTCGGCATTGCGCTCCTCGCGGGGTGCATTGCCGACACCGCAGAGGATACCGAGCTTCCCTGGGCTTCTAGCAAGTCCTGGGAGGGGATGGCGCCCATCGCGCCCAGCGTGATGGATCGCTACGACTAGGGCGGCGCCGGAACGCGTGATAGAGCGTTGCGAGCATGTGAACGGTCAGGGCGGCATCCGTCTGGATGCCGCCCTGATTGCCGCCTTCCCGACGTCCACCAAGGCATTCGTGCGCGAGGCTATCGCGTCCGGCGACGTGCTGGTGGACGGCCGCAGGGCGATAAAGGGGCAGCGGCTTCGCGGCGGCGAACGCCTTTCGGTGACGCGTCTTTCCGAGGCGAGCGACAATCTCGTGGTCCCCAATCCCCTTGTGCCTTTCGCCAAGGTGTACGAGGATGCCGCCCTGCTGGCGTTCGACAAGCCGTGCGGCATGGCCGTCCACCCCCTCTCGCGTTCGGAGACGGGGACGCTGATGAACGGCGTGGCCGCGCGCTACCCCGAATGCATACCGCTCGGCGACAGACCCCTCATGGCCGGCGCGCTCCATCGCATAGACTCCGGCACGTCCGGCCTGGTTCTCGTGGCGCGCAACGCAGAGGCGTTCGACGCGCTGCGTGCGCAATTCGCGGCGCAAACCGTGGAAAAGCGCTATCTGGCGCTTGTGGAAGGGCGCATCGAGGACGGTGGCCGCCTGGAGCACGACCTAGCGCACGACCCGACACTGCGGCACTGCCGCATGATCGACTGCCGCCACAACCGCCTGACAAGAGCCGAACGCGAGAGGCTGCGTCCGCTCCATGCGGTGACGGAGTATCGCCCGATCGGCCATTCCATGGTCGAGAACGAGGAGAGGACGCTGCTGGAAATCGTCATTTTCACCGGCGTCACCCACCAGATCCGCGCACAATTGTCGCTTTCCGGCATCCACATCATCAACGACCGCCTGTATGGCGCCTTCGCAATCGAGGGACAGGTCGGCCACTGCCTGCACGCGCTTTCAGCCAGTTTTCGCCATCCCTCCACCGGCGAAAACGTTGAAATTTCCACCAATCCCCCCGCCTGGGCCGCCATTTAGACCACCTGCGATGCGGCGCAAACGGGGGCGATGCCTGTTTCTTCCGCAGAGTTCTGCGGGGGCGCTTCAAGTTCGGCCTCAGATACGGCGGGAAAGTTGAATATATAGACAGCGGCGAGTGAATATGCGGGCTCCAGGCCGTCAAGTGGGGCGTTCGGTCGATTTTGCGGCACAGCTTCCATAAAAATGCCAAGCTGGAGTTTACCCATTTTTTGAGCGTGGGAATGCGCCGCACCCGCATGGATAAA
>CAMOIK010000067.1 GCA_946615875.1 uncultured Verrucomicrobiota bacterium
GCGGCGCATTTCCACGCTCAAAAAACGGGTAAACTCCAGGCCCGCCTTGCCGAAATGCACATCTCGATCATATGACGAAATCCATATATAGAATGCCCTGTCTTCCATATATAGAGAGCCTCGACTCCATATATAGAGTGTTCACCAGTCTATATATAGAGTGCTCCGTGCTCCATATATAGCCAGCTGCGGCTCGATGGCATGGATTGCGGCGCCGCCGGGCAAGAAAAGGGCGGCAACACGGGAGGCGTGAAATATGGTATAATACGCCGCCATGAAACGACAAGTGTGCATTCTTGCGGCCCTGGTCGCATTGTTCTCCGGATGTTCGGAGAAGGAAATAGACAGCGCCGACACGCTGGCGGTCATCGCCAGCCGGGCATCCGTCAGGAGCTACGACACCGGCAGGACGCTCCCGGACGAGACCATCGAGAAGCTGCTTCGCGCGGCGATGGCCGCTCCGACGGCGCGCAACACGCAGCCATGGGAGTTCATCGTGGTCAAGGACCGCGCCACGCTGACGGCGATAGCGAAGGCGCATCCGCACTCGCAGATGTCGGCGACCGCCGGATGCGCGATCGTGGTGTGCGGCACCGACAACGGCCTTGACGGCGCCGCCAAGGAATATTGGGTGCAGGACTGCTCGGCGGCGACCGAGAATCTGCTGCTTGCCGCGCATGCGCTGGGCCTTGGCGCCGTCTGGTGCGGAGTCTATCCGATTCCCGAGCGGATCGAATCCATCAAGGCTGTGCTGGGGATTCCTCCCGGCGTGACGCCGCTCAACGTGGTGAACGTCGGCTACGTCAAAGTGCCTGCGCAGCCGAAGGACAAATGGAAACCGCATAAGATCCACTTCAACAGGTGGTGACGAAGAGGCGATGCGCAAGGCGTGGAGCATACTGCCCGAAGAATGGAAGCCGCTGCTTGTGGAGCGCGGCGTCAGGCCGTTTCGCGCGGAGCAGATTCTCCAGGCGCTCTACCGCGACTGGATAGACGACTGGGACCAGGCGACAACGCTGCCAAAGGAGCTGCGCGAACGCCTCAAGGCCGAGTTCCCATTGACCGACGCGGAAATCCGCGCCGTGTCGCGCGGTCTTGACGGCACGGAGAAGCTTCTGGTCGGTTTCGAGGACGGCGAGGCGGTAGAGACGGTGTTGATTCCCGCGCGGGACCGCTTCACGCAGTGCATATCCACGCAGGTTGGGTGCGCCATGGGGTGCGTATTCTGCGCCAGCGGCTCGCAGGGCATCGTGCGTTCGCTGGAGGCCGACGAGATTGTCGCGCAGTTCATGCTCGGGCGGCGGCGCGGCGAGATCACCAACATAGTGGTGATGGGGATGGGCGAGCCGTTCGTGAACTACGATGCGACGATGCGCGCCCTGCGCCTGATAAACTCCGGCAGAGGCCCAAATCTCGGCGCGCGTCACGTCACGATATCCACCTGCGGCATCGTGCCTGGCTTCGCCCGCCTCGCGGCAGAGGGCATACAGTTCGAGCTTTCCGTCTCGCTGCACGCGCCGACCGACGAACTTCGCAGCGAACTGATGCCCGTGAACCGTCGCTGGCCGCTCGACGAGTTGATTGCCGCCTGCGCCGCCTACACCAGGCAGACCAAGCGAATCATCACCTTCGAGTACACCGTCATAAAGGGCGTGAACGACTCGCGCGAGATGGCGGAGGAGCTTGCCAGGGTCGTAAGGCAGGTGCCCATGGCCAAAGTCAATCTCATCCCGCTTTCGCCCGTGGCGCATCGTCCTGACCTGAAGACGCCTGATGAACAGACCATGCTCATGTTCCTGGACGTCCTGATGAAGCGGCGCGTCCAGACGATGCTCAGGCGTTCGCGCGGCAAGGACGCCAACGCGGCGTGCGGCCAGTTGCGCCTGAGCAGGGCGGCGACGCCGATGCGCACCACCTCTCCGCACCGTCCCTCATCCCCTGTCGAATGAGAATAACGAGCGGCAGATACGGCGGCAGGCTCATTGCCGTTCCGAAGACGGGCGACATCCGCCCAACGCAGGACCGCGTCCGCCAGGCGCTGTTCTCCATGCTCATGGCCGAGACGCCGTCCTGCCGTTTTCTCGACATTTTCGCGGGCAGCGGAGCGGTCGGTCTTGAAGCGTTTTCACGTGGCGCGTCGGCTGTGACGTTCGTCGAACAGAACCCGCGCCACCTTGCCGCCATACGCCGGAACATCGACGCCCTTGTCGGTCAGGACGCCGCCGCTGCGCAATGTCTGCGGTGCGTCCGCGCCGATGCATACCGCTGGGCGGAGGAATATTCCGGGCCGCCTTTCGACATCGCGTTCGCCGACCCGCCCTATGCCCTTGGCGTTGAGAAGGGGTATTCCGGTTTTCTGGAGGCGCTCGCGCACGGCGGCGTAGTGCGCAGCGGCGGCATCTTCGCGGCGGAGATGACTTCCGTGCAGACGCCGGACGAAATCTCCGGATGGCGGCTCTTCCGCGAGCGCGACTACGGCAAGTCCCGCCTTTCGCTCTGGCTTCGCCTCTGACGCTCAAAACTGCGCGCGTCCGGCGAAAAGCCTGCGCAGCGCCGGCAATACCCCGATCGGCCACACGCGGGTCGGAAGCTCCGCTTCCAGGGGCGTCTGGATGAACGACGCAAGGTCTGGCAGGAAATCCAGCCCGGTCATCTGCTCCAGTTCGTCAATCGTAACAAGGCCGCTGGCGGGGTATTCGCCGATGGGCGCGTCTTGCGGATAGACGACCGCGAAGGCCCGCACGTCATACCCCGTCTGAGCCACCACGACCTGGTAGAACGCCTCGGGTATGTCGATGCCCGTTCCGTGGATCTCGCTCGACGCGGAAGGTATGCAGCCGACAACAACCCAGATTTCGCCGTATCTTTGCGTCCAGCAGTCGGCAATACGGTGCTCGATCTCGCGCCACACGCCGCGGTTCAGCGCAGGCGACTGCGGAGCGATGTTGGACATCAAGAAGGTCTGGCGCTGCGCATCTACGCCGAAGCGCGACGCTATGGCGTGGTTTGGCGCCATGTGGCCGCGGTCGAAAGATGACCCCGCGTAGCTCGACGGCGGCGGCGAGTGTCTGGCGGAGGGATCATTCCTGAAGCCGGGGCGGTCGGCGGAGATGCCGAAGAACTTCGCCTCCCTAGGCACGTGGTATGCCACCCAGACGGGATGGCGAAGCGTCGGCGACCAGCCCACGACGAACTCGCCTTTGTCGATCTGCACTATGTCGTCCGGCGCAGGCTGCGATACGCGCAGCGGCGCGCCGGCGAAGAAGACGTCGCCCGCCGGCGCTTCAAGATCGTATTCGTAAACAGCGTCGTGTCCGGTGAGATCTATCGCGTCGGTGAAGTCGCCCACCGGGCCGCCGGCCCATGCGAGAGCGGAGGTGACGAAGCGCGGCCAGCTTTTCTCGCAGTCGGTCTTCCATTGGCGGGAGTGGTGCACGAACCAGTCGCCGGCGACCGCCAGCGCCAGCGCGCCCGCCACTGCGGCGCAACCGAAAAACAGCGCCGCCTTCTGCGCGGCGGAGCGAGAGCGCTTCTTCTTGCGCGATGGCCTGGATTTGCCGGATGAGCCTGGGCGGGGGCGTTTCACCGTCTAGAAGTCGCCCAGTTCGATGCGGATTGTCCTGCCCTTGAGCACCTGCGGCTTGGCGCCGGTGCCGTCGCCAGGCCCGTGCCGGACTATGCCGTCAGGGCCTGGCTTGCCTGCCTCGTCGTCGCGAGTGTCGGGGACCACGATGTCCGCTCCACAGGCCGGACAAAGCGTCTTCTCGCCTATCATGTCAATGGTTGCCTCGATTTCCGTCGAGCATGACGGGCAGAGGAAACTCATGAAGCCGTCTTCTGTCATAGCAGCATTCCCCGGATTGAATCTCGCGAATCTCGGCTCCGGGCGGTGCGGGCGTCCCGGCGGACGCCCGCCGCCCGAAACGCGCCTAGCCCTGGAGCTTCGTGGCGCTGCGCCAGGCGTAGTAGTCCTTGAGCTTGAGCTTGGACGCCGCCTCTTCGTCGCAGAAGATCCAGGCGTCGTTGTGCATCTGGAGCGCGGAAGCGGTGCAGAACTGTGAGACGCCTCCCTCGACCATGCCCTTGACGGCGTCTGCCTTGTTCTTGCCGAAGGCGAGCAGGACGATCTTTTTCGCCTCGCAGATGGTTCCCACGCCCATCGAGAGCGCACGTGTCGGGACTTCCTTCTCCTTGCCCTTGAAGAAGAGGCGGGCGTTGTCCTTGATCGTCGAAGGCGTGAGATAGACGACCGAGGTGCGGCTCTTCAGGGAGGTGCCGGGCTCGTTGAACGCAATGTGTCCGTCCGAGCCGATGCCGAGGACCTGGATGTCGATGCCGCCGGCCTTCTTTATGTCGCGCTCGTACTTCTTGCACTCCGCCTCCGGGTTCTTGGCCAGGCCGTTGAGGACGTGGGTGTTGGAGAGTTTGATGTCTATCTTCTTGAAGAGGTTTTCGTTCATGAAGTAGCGGTAGCTCTGCTCGTGCGTGGGCGCGAGGCCGACGTATTCGTCGAGGTTCCAGCTCTTGACTTCCTTGTAGGAGACCTTCTTCGCCTTCACGGCCTTCGCCATGGCGTCATACATCAGCACAGGCGTGGAGCCTGTCGCCAGGCCGAGAACCGTCTTGGGGTTCTTCTTGACTGCCTTGGTGATGATTTCGGCGGCGAGTGCCGACGCTTCTTCTTTCGACTTGCAGACTACGACTTCCATTTTCTTGTCCTTTCATTGCCAGGGCAAAGATATGCCTTTCCCCATGGTCGTGGATATTATACTCTTTGTTTCAGTCGAAGTAAAGAGGGGGCAGCTTCATCGGGGTGCGCTCCTTGCGCTGCCCGGATGCGCTTGAAACGCCGGAAACGGCGCTATCATTGGGTTTCGCCGTTTCGGCGGGCGCGCCGTCCTGGATTTCGCCGGCGGGCGTCTCGTCTGGGGGCGTGGTGGCCGCGCGCCACACTTTGGAGCCTAGCGCGAAGAGAAGCCAGCCGGCGAGGCAGAGGACGCCGAGGACTATCGCCACGCGCCAGACGACCGGCGGGACGTAGAAGTCGGAGTATCTGCTGTCCGGCTCGAGCGTCGGCGGAGGCGTGCTGTAGCGCGAAGCCGAGAAGGTGTTCTTCGTCTGCGGCGACTTGACGGTCTCCTGTTCAAGGTGGAAGGGCTGCGCCTCCACCGCCCGCACCATGTCTTTTGCGGCGGAAGACCGAGCTTCCGGCTCTGGCGTCGGAGATGGCGGGAATATCGCCGCCGGCCTGATGGCCGAAGTGTCGAATGCTTCCGTTTTCTGCGGCGCTTCCGTCGGCGCGGAGGGCGCGGCGAACGAGAACTCCGGTTCCTCGATCGCTTTCGCAGGCTCCGGTTCCGGCTGGGGCGGCTCCGGCTGCGACGGCTCCGGCTGCGGCGGCGGAGGAGGTGGAGGCGGGGAAGGGGGCGGCGGGATCGCGGCCTCGCGTATCGCCGGTGCGTCGTCCTGCTGCTGCACGGCGGGGGCGGGCGCGCTTTCCCTAGCGACCGGCTCCGCGTTGCGCACCGTCTTCTTGAACTTTATCGTCGGCTGCTTGTTGCCGTTGAAGATGTCCATGAACTCTGCGACGAGAGGCTTTGGGTCGAGGCCGACCGCGCCGCAGTAGAGCTTGACGAAGCCACGTCCGTAGATCGGCGCGGCTATGCGGGAGAAGTTCTCGTTCTCCAGGTCTTCGATCTGCTGCGGCAGCATGTTGGTCGCTTCCGCAATCTGCTGGATGGTGAGGCCCTTCGCCTCTCTCGCGTTTCTGAGCGTCTCGCCGAATTCCGTCATGGCTGCATTGCCTCCTCGTCGTTTGCTGCTTCGCTTGTTTCCTCTGCCGGCGTATCCGGCGCGCCGTCGTCAGGCGGCGGCTCGGATATGGCGGCTGGGGCGCCGCCGTTCATTATTGACATCAGCTGGTTCTGGTCGAGGAGGATGGTGCGCGGCCCGGCGCCGGACTGCGGGGCGATCACGCCGTTCTCCTCGAGCTTGTCGCAGATCTTCGCGGCGTGGTTGTAGCCGATGCCCAGCTTGCGCTGGAAGTGCGACACCGACGCGCGGTTCGTGTTGATGATGACCTCTATGGCCCGTTTATAGAGGTCGGAAGTCTCTGCGGCCTTCACCGCCTCGCGGGCAGGGGCGCCGCCGGCTTCCTCCTGCGGCTGGTTGTCGGGGTCGTCCTCGTTGGACGCGAACGGGTCGTCTATCGCGGCCTCCTTGACGCGTCCGAGCTTCGTTGCGAACTTCTCGTCGAACTGCGTGTCGGCGTGCTCCTCTATGAACTGCGTGATGTTGCCGATCTCCTCGTCGGAAATCCATGCGCCCTGCGCGCGGATCAGCAGCCCGTCCTTGCCCTTGAAGAGCATGTCGCCCCGGCCTATGAGGTTTTCGGCACCGGCCTCGTCGAGGATGGTGCGCGAGTCGATCGCCTGCGCGGTCTTGAATGCGACGCGTCCTGGTATGTTGGCCTTGATGGTGCCGGTGATGACTTTCGCGTCCGGGCGCTGCGTGGCGAGGATGAGGTGGATGCCGGCGGCGCGCGCCTTGGCGGTGAGGCGCGAGATGTCCGGCGTGACCTCCTTGGCCGAGGTGCTCATGAGGTCGGCCACCTCGTCGATGATGACGATGATGTATGGGATGGTCTTGGGGATGTCCGAAGCGCCCTGGTCCGCGTTCCCGAACATGTCTGGCTGTGTGACGGTCTTGCGGTGGTTGAAGTCGTAGATGTTCTTGACACGCGCGCGGGTGAAGAGCTTGAGCCTCTTTTCCATCTCGGCGACGGCCCAGTGCAGCGCGAACACGACTTTCCGGTTGTCGGTGATGACCGGCACTAGCAGATGCGGGATGGTCGAGTACCAGGCGAACTCCACCGACTTGGGATCGACCATTATGAACTTGAGCTGCTCCGGGGTCTTCGTCATGAGCAGGCCGTTGATCAGCGCGTTGAGGCATACCGACTTGCCCTGTCCCGTGGCGCCGGCCACTAGCATGTGCGGCATGGTGGCGAGGTCCGCGATGAGTTCCTTCCCTGCGGCGTCCTTGCCGAACAGGAGAGGCAGCTCGGCCTTCGACTCGCGCCAGGCCTTGGACTCGAAGATTTCGCGGAACGATATGCCCACAGGCTTGCGGTTCGGCACCTCGATGCCCACGCGGTCCTCGCCTGGTATCGGCGCCTCGATGCGCAGACTCCTCGCGTGCATCGCGCCCATGAGGTTGGCGGAGATGTTGGTCACCACCGAATACCTCGTGCCGGGCGCCAGCTCCACCGCATACTTGGTCACGACCGGGCCGCGCACAGTGTAGCTGAGCGTCGCCTCGATGCCGAAGAGCTTGAGCGTGTCGATGAGGCGGCGGCTCGTTTCGTCCACGTCGCCGTGGTCGGCGACGACGTTCTTCGGAAGCGGCTTTAGCAGATCGACGCCCGGGATCATGTACGGCCCCTTGTCCTGGTGCGGCGGCTCTTCTGGCGCGGCCGGCGGCTCGTTCGCCGCCGTTTGTGCTGTCGGCGGCGGTTCGGGGAGGTTCGCGGCGCGGATGGCTCCCGCGTCCGCGGCGGTTGTCTGCGGCTGCGTGGCGGCGGACTGCTCGGCTTCCATGCGCCGCTTCTCCGCCTTGTACTTCTCGACGAGCGCCTGGCGCTCCGCGAACATCGCCTCCTTGGCCTGCCTGATTTTCTCGCGCTCCGCCTCGCGGGCGGCGCGTTCGGCCTCCTTGGCGGCCGCCTTCGCCGCCTTGGCCTCGTCCTTCTCGCGGCGGATGCGCGCGCGTTCCGCCTCCTTTTCGGCCCTAGCGGCTTCGCGGGCGGCGAGTGCGGCGCGGTAGGCTTCCTGCTCCTCGCGGGTGGCGTCGGCGCGCGGCGGCGTCGGCGCGGAGGAGTTGAGCATCCAGCGCAGCAGCGCCCTGAAGAACGCCTTGAGGTTGCGCCCGCCAACGGCGGCGCAGAGCGAGACGGCCAGCACGATGAGCATGAGCACCGTGGAGCCGAAGTCGGAAAGCAGCGGCGAGAGGAAGCGCGTCATCGCCAGGTAGCCGATCGCGCCCCCGGCGTCCGCGAAGTTGTGGCGGTGCATCAGCGCGTCCACGCCCGCCGCCTTGCCCTGCAAGGTCTGCATGATGCAGGCGGAGGCGACCACGAACACGGCGAACCACAGTTCGCGCCGCCCCGGCCGCATCCTCCTGCCCGCCACCAGGCACAGACCCCATATCACGCAAGCGACCGGCAGGGTCCACACCGCCAGCCCCAGCAGCTGATAGCCGTAGTACGCGAAGTGGTCGCCGAGCGCGCCTATCCAGTTGCTGCTTTCCTCCGTGGGGATGTTCAGCTGCGGCATCGCCCGCCAGTCGTAGCTGAGCAGCGCGACGAGCGGGAAGAGCGCCAGCGGGAAGAACAGCCATCCCGCGAAATGCCCGCCCAGTCCCTTGGGCCTGTCCTCGTCTCGTTCTCTGTCTCTTTCCGTCATCTTCTTTCAGTCCCTGGATCGTCCGCCGCGTCGTCGTCGTCGGCCCGTGGGCGGCTAGTCGCCGTCCACCTTTTCGAACTTGATGCGCTCGCTCGGCACCGTCGCCGGGTCGTCGGCGGGCTTCATCGCGTAGTATATCATGACCGCGAGGATGAAAGCGAGGAGCTTCAGCCCCCAGTTGTCTGTGACGAAGCCGAGCGCGAAGCGCCAGAATCCCTTGCGTTCTTTTTCGGCCTTCATTGTCCTTCCTCCGTCTTCGGCGCGCGCACCAGCAGCTTCTGGAGCGGCACGAGGAGCTTGCCGACGAAGCCTTCCTCCTGCGACTGGCCCGGCATGGCGCGGATCACCCAGCGTATCAGCGACTCGCGCTGCTGCGGCGAATACTTGAACAGCCTGCCGTTGCGCGCGATGGAAATCTGCCCGCGCTCCTCCGAGACCACCACCACCAGAGCGTCGGTCTCCTCCGAGAGGCCCACGGCGGCGCGGTGCCTCATTCCGCTGCCTATCAGGTCGGGGTTGTTGGATACGGGGAATATGCAGTGCGCGCTGGAGATCCTGCCGTCGCGCATCACCACGCCGCCGTCGTGCAGCGGCAGCGGCGGGGTGAAGATCGACTTGACTATCTCGGCCGTGAACAGCGCGTCGGTGGCGACGCCCGTCGCCTCGTAGGCGCGCAGCGATATGCCGCGCTCGAACGCGACCAGCGCGCCCATGCGGGCCTTCGCCAGTTCTACGAGGGTGTCTACGATCAGTTCCGGCGTGGCCGCGCCGTTCGCCTTGTGCTTGGGCTTTTCCAGATAGCCGAACGCGCCGACGGTCTGCAGGAAGCGGCGTATCTCCGGCTGGAAGATGACGACCGACGAGATCGCCAGGTAGATGAGGAGGAACTGTATGATGCGCGAGAGCACGTCGAAGTGGAACACCAGCGAGAATATGACGGCGAGCGACGACAGCACCCCGATGCCGAGCAGCGCCTGCCCGAACCTCGAGCCTTTCGCGCCGCGCAGCACCGAATACACCGCGACATACAGGATCGCGATCTGCACCGCGTCCGACACGGTCACGCTCTGCATCGCCTCGATCATTCGCGTTCCCCGCCTCCGTCTGCTTCCGGACCGCGCTCTTCGGCCTCCGGCTTGCCGCCGTCGCCGCCCAGACCCAGGAGTTCTTCGATGTCCTTGCCGTCCATGGTTTCGCGCTCGATGAGGGCGTTGGCGAGCTTCTCGAGCCTTTCGCGGTTGTCGGAGATGATCTTCTCGGCCCGATCGTACGCCTCCCCGACGATGCGCGAGACCTCGGCGTCGATTTTCTGGCTGGTGGCCTCGCTGAACGCGGGAGGCAGCGCGGAGGCGCTCAGGCGGTTTTCTTCGATGAACGCCTGGAAGCCGAACTCGCCGCTCATGCCGTATTCGCAGACCATCTCGCGGGCGATCCCCGTGGCCTGGCGGATATCCATCGCCGCGCCGGTGGAGATGTCGCCGGTGAATATCTGCTCGGCGATCCTGCCTCCGCAGCAAATCGCCATCTCGTCCAGGAAGTAGCTCTTGGTGTGGTTGAGGACGTCCTTTTCCGGCAGGCTCATGGTCGCGCCGAGCGCGCGGCCGCGCGGGATGATCGTCACTTTG
Organism: uncultured Verrucomicrobiota bacterium; assembly: GCA_946615875.1. Classification (GTDB taxonomy): domain Bacteria; phylum Verrucomicrobiota; class Kiritimatiellia; order RFP12; family UBA1067; genus UBA1067. The sequence goes on from CAMOIK010000067.1 coordinate 10,088, forward strand.
TGGAGTGGGTCGGCGTTCTTGCATAAGAGCTGCACCAGCGCGTGGCCGGCCTCGTGCCACGCCGTCGTCTCGCGTTCTTTCTGGGAATAGCCGGCGGATTTCCTCTCGCGCCCCCACAGCACCTTGTCGCGCGCCTCCTCCATGGTCGCCATATCGACGGCGTCAAGCTTCTTTCTGACCGCCATCAGCGCGGACTCGTTGAGGAGGTTGGCGAGGTCGGCGCCGGAGAAGCCCGGCGTGCCGCGCGCGATGCGCTTCAGGTCGGCGTCCGGGCCGAACTTGATTTTCTTGCCGTGGAGCGCGAGAATTTCCTCTCTTCCCTTGAGGGTGGGGAGGTCGATCACCACCTGGCGGTCGAAACGGCCTGGCCGCAGCAGCGCGGAGTCCAGCGTGTCGGGGCGGTTGGTCGCCGCGATCACGATCACTCCTTCGTTCGCGTCGAAGCCGTCCATCTCCACGAGCATCGTGTTCAGCGTCTGCTCGTAGGCGTGGCTGCCGCCGATCGCGCCGGCGCCGGAGCGCTTCATGCCGATAGAGTCGATTTCGTCGATGAAGACGATGCACGGCGCGCGCTTCTTCGCCTCCGCGAACATGTCGCGCATGCGGCTCGCGCCCACGCCGACGAACATCTCCTCGAAGT
>CAMOIK010000068.1 GCA_946615875.1 uncultured Verrucomicrobiota bacterium
ACTTCCCGGCGGAAAATATGGTATAATATGCGCGTGGAACCTAGAGAGAAAGGAGACGCATGGTGTCAAGCACGCTCGACAAGATAGCCGCGAACCAGGACGAGTATTCGTGCCGCGTGGAGACGCTCGGCGAATGCAAGATAGATTCGCCCATCCGCCATCACGAGTTCATACGCGACGGAGAGCGCATCCTCGTCACTGAGAACGAGTCGTTCATGAAGTATCTGGAAGGGCGCCTCGGACACACTCCGACGTTCGAGAGGGCCGGGCCCCTGCCGATGATCTTCCATGCTCCGGCGTGGACGCGCGTCGGCATCGTGACGGCCGGCGGGCTGTGCCCCGGCCTGAACAACGTGATCAAGGGGCTTGTTGAGATCCTGACCTTCGACTACGGTGTGAAGACCATCTTCGGGATCAAATACGGCTACGCCGGCCTGTCGCCGAAGTTCAACTACCAGCCGTACATGCTCAACCCGGACGTCGTTGATACGATCCACGAGCTGGGCGGTACGATCCTCGGGTCGTCGCGCGGCCAGCAGCCGACCGACGAGATGGTCGATACGCTCGAGCGCATGAACATCAACATACTCTTCTGCATCGGCGGCGACGGGTCGCTGCGGTGCGCCCGCGACATCGCGGGGGAGGTGAAGAGGCGCAACCTGAAGATTTCCGTCGTGGGCATACCAAAGACAATCGACAACGACCTGCAGTTCATCGGGCGCTCGTTCGGTTTCGAGACGGCGGTGGCGCAGGCGGCGGAGGTGATACGCAACGCGCACGTGGAGGCGAAGGGGACCGCCGGCGGCATCGGTCTCGTCAAGCTCATGGGGCGCGACTCCGGCTTCATCGCCGCTTACGCCTCCATCGCCAACCCGGTAGTGAACTTCTGCCTCGTGCCGGAAAGCCCGTTCACGCTCGACGGTCCCAACGGACTCTTCGCGGCGATCGAGAACCGCTTCGCCGCCGGCAAGGACCACGCCGTGGTGGTGGTGGCCGAAGGCGCCGGGCAGGAGCTGTTCAAGGGAATGCCGGAGGTCCGCGACGCTTCAGGCAACATCCTCAAGAACGACATAGGCGAGTTCCTCAAGCGCGCGCTGGAGTGCCACATGAAGTCGCGCGGCATCAAGAGCTCCGTCAAGTATTTCGACCCCAGCTACATCATACGCTCCGTGCCGGCCAAGGGGACGGACGCGATACGCTGCTACATGCTCGCGCGCAACGCCGTCCACGCCGCGATGGCCGGGCGCACCAACTGCGTCGTGGGCAATCTCGGCGAGAGCTACTGCCTAGTGCCGATCAAGCTCGCCACGATAGAGCGCCAGAAGATCGCGCTCAACTCGGACCTGTGGCGCAGCGTCATGGACGCCACCGGGCAGGAATACTACTTCGGCACGACGAAGGCGGGCGGCGCCGACGGCCTCATGGCGCCCTGACCCCCGTCCTCTCCCCCTGCCCACTGCCCACTACACTCCACCCACTGACATCTACCCTCTGCCATCTGCCATCTCCCATGGAAAAGATACCGAGTTTCACCATAGACCACGAGCGGCTGTTGCGCGGCATCTACGTGAGCCGCAAGGATGCCGTGGGCGGCGAGACGGTGACGACGTTCGACATCCGCATGAAGGAGCCCAACCGCGAAAGCGTGCTGACGAACGGCGCAATCCACACCATCGAGCATCTCGGCGCGACGTTCCTGCGCAACGATCCAGAATGGAAGGACCGCGTCATCTACTTCGGCCCCATGGGCTGCCTCACAGGCTGCTACCTGCTGCTGCGCGGCGACCTCGCCAGCGCCGACATACTTGATCTGACGCGCCGCACGTTCGCCTTCATCGCCTCCTACGAGGGCGAGATCCCCGGCGCGACGCCTCGCGACTGCGGGTGCGCCGCCATGCACGACCTCGCCGCCGCGCGCCGCGAGAGCCGCAAGTATCTGGACGAAGTCCTCTCCCGCCCCACACCCGACAACCTCAACTACCCACGGCAATGACAGCTTACGTGATCGCGATGGACAACGAGGCGCAGTGCCTCATCGACAACCTGGCGAACGCCGAAGAGACGAAAAGGTTCGGACGGCGCGTCGTGACCGGCGAACACGGCGGCCGCAAGGTGATGCTCGTGGTCGCGGGCATCGGCAAGACGAACGCCGCCGCCGCCGCGCAGTTCGCCATCCAGGAGGGCGCGACGGAGCTGGTGAACTTCGGCGTCGCCGGCGGGCTGGAGCCGTCCATGCAGGTGGGCGACATCTACGAGGTCGATAGCACGGTCCAGTACGACTTCGACCTGACGCAGCTCAACGGCACTGTGATGGGCACGCTCAACGAATACGACTCGCCATACTTCCAACTCCGGGCGACAGGGCGCTTCCCGGCGCGTCGCGTCGCCACGGGCGACAGGTTCAACGACTCCGACGCCGACAACGACCTCATCACGCGGACGCTCGGCTGCGCGCTCCGCGACATGGAATGCGCCGCCATCGCCCACGTCTGCGACAAGGCCAAGGTGGCCTTCCGCTCCTTCAAGTGCGTGTCGGACGTGCGCGGCAGAGGCTCCGCGCCGGGACAGTACGCGGCCAACCTCCGCCTGTGCCTCGAAAAGCTCACCGCGCTCCTCAAGGCCTGAACGCGCCGCCGGGCGGCGATGGCCGGACGCACGGCGCGCGCCACACGGCGGGAAAATATGGTATAATATGTCGCGTCATGAATGAATTGGCTGAAGAGTTGAACGGGCGCCTGGGCGCTGCGGCGGGCTTCCTGTCGCCGCTTGGCAGGCGCATGTATTTCCCGTACGGCGGCATCCTCGGGCAGGGCGCCGAGGCAAAGAAGTGCGACATAAACGCCACCATCGGCATGGCCTTCGAGGAGGACGGCTCGCCGCTCGTGATGGACTGCTTCCGCAGGGAGGTCAATCTCGACAAGCGCGTGTTTCTCTACGCTGGCAGTTTCGGGCTGCCGAAGCTGCGCGAGGCGTGGCGCAGGATGGAGCTGGAGAAGAACCCGTCGATGAAGGGGGTGGAGTTCTCCAATCCAGTGGTCACCAACGCCCTCACCCACGGGCTCAGGATCGCCGCCGAGCTGTTCGCCGCGCCAGGCGACACCGTCGTGACGCCGGACCTCTTCTGGGACAACTACGAGCTGATCTTCGAGGATGCCGTCGGCTGCGGCATCGCCCACTTCAACACCTTCAAGGACGGGCGCTTCGACGCTGACGCGATGAAGGCCGCGCTCCTCGCGCCGGGCGACAAGAAACTGCTGGTCCTGAACTTCCCCAACAACCCCACGGGCTACACCGCCACGATCGAGGACGCGAAGCGCATCGAGGACGCCGTCCGCGAGGCGGCGCAGGCCGGCCGGCGCATCGTCGTGATCCTCGACGACGCCTACTTCGGGCTCGTCTATGAGGAAGGGGTGCACGCGGAGTCGCTTTTCGCGGACTTCGCCACGCTCCACGAGAACGTGCTCGCCGTCAAGCTGGACGGCACGACGAAGGAAGACTACGTGTGGGGAATGCGCGTCGGCTTCATCACGTTCGGCTTCAAGGGCGCCACGCCGGCCCAGCTCCAGGCGCTGGAGGCGAAGGCCGCCGGCAACGTGCGAAGCGGCATATCGAACGTCACGTCCATCGGGCAGCAGCTCTCCATCGCCGCCTACGGCGACCCCGGATACCTCAAGCAGAAGCAGGAGAAGTATGCGGTGCTGGAGCGCCGCTACCGCGAGATACGCCGCATCCTCGCCGCACACCCGGAATATTCCGGCTTCTTCGAGACGATGCCGTTCAACTCCGGCTACTTCATGTGCGTGAAGCCGATAGGCGCCGACGCGGAGGCGGTGCGCCGCCGCCTCATAGAAGGCTACTCGACCGGCGTGATCCGCCTTTCGGGGCTCATCCGCCTCGCGTTCTCGACCACGCCGCTGGACAAGCTCGAACGCCTCTTCGCGAACGTCGCCGCCGCCATACGCGACGTCAGGGGCTGACGCCGGCAGACAATTGCAAATGAAAGGAGACAGACTAATGAAGAAACTACTGGCAATCGCGACGCTCGCGATGGGCATTTCCGCCTTGGCGGCGTCGGAGAAGGCGTTCACCGTGCAGTGCGCTGCGGTGGACGAGCAGGTGAAGGCCGCGACGACGATCGGTCAGCTCGTCGGCTATCCGATGCTCGGCACCATGGCGTCCATGGGGCTCGCCGACAACGATCTCACCGCCATGTTCGGCCAGCTGCGCCAGGGCGAGAACGGCCTCCTGGAAATCTATTGCGACGCGGAGAAGATGGCGACGTTCGACGACATGGACGAAGCGTTCGCCTTCTCGTTCCTCTGCGCGCCCGGCAAGAGCCGCCAGGAGTTCCTCGCGGCGAACGAGGGCAAGGAAGAGAAGGACGGCGTGGTCAAGCTCGACGACGACGAGTTCGTCGCATACTCCGCCGACGGCAAGTGGGCTGCGCTCGCTTCGTCCGCAGAGCTGGCGAAGACCGCTCTTTCCGGCGTGACGGCCGCGAAGGCGCCCATGGACGGCGACTTCGTGCGCTTCGAGGCGTCCAAGACCGGCATGGAGGTGTTCGCGAAGCTCTTCGCGCTCTCCGCAACCCAGGCGCAGGCGTCCGGCGCCGACGTCTCTTCGATGCAGGCCGTCGCCGAACTGCTGCGCACGATCGCCACCTACCGCGCCGGTCTTCGCGTCGCCGCCGACGGTCTGTTCCTGCACGTGAAACTCTCGCCCGTCCCCGGCTCCGATCTTGCCTCGGTCGCAACCGTGCCGCTGGAAGGCGACGCGCTGGCGTTCGCGCCCGCCGATGCCGTCTATGCGGTTTCCGCCGCGCTGAACAGCTCGGTTGACGGCGAGCTGAGCGACGCGGTGATGAAGGAGGTCGTCGCGTTTCTGGAGGAAGGCGGGGTGAAGACGGGCTGGATGAAGTTCGTCTGCGAAAACGGCGTCTCCCGCCTCTCGATCGACTTGAAGGCGATGGTGGCATACTTCGCCGGCGGCGAGGCCGCCAAGGCCCTCAAGGCGCTCGACCCGGCGAAGTTCCAGGCCAGGTTCCAGAAGTTCTCGAAGGATTCGTGCGTCGTCAAGCGCGACACCAAGCCGTGCGCCGTGTCGGTGTCGCTGGGCGACTGCGTGGATGCCGGAACGCCGGTTTCCGCGCTCTTCGCGCAAACCCTGCCGGAGGCGGCGGCGAAGAAGCCCGCGATCGTCGGCATATACCGCTACTATTCGGTCGCAAAGGCCGTGGCGCCGCTGCTGGTCGATTTCGTGCCGGGCAATGGCGCGTCCATCCTCAAGGCAGGCATCGCCACGCTGCCTTCCGACGCGGGTGCCGCCTCGGCGGGCGCGCTCTACCGCGAAGGCGACGACCTCGGTTTCATCGCCCGCGTCAGCGCGGGGGAGATAAAAGGAATCGCGGCGGTCTTCAGCGCCGGCGTCGCCTACTACACGATGCTCAACGCCGAGGACTGCGAATGCGACGCGGATGACGACGGCGACGATGACGCCGCCGTCGGTGAGTGATGTTAGTCGAGGCAAGAGCGAAGATAAACCTCACCCTCGAGGTTTTCGGGAAGCGCGTGGATGGTTACCACGCGCTTCGTTCTCTGCTCGTCCCCGTCTCGCTCGCGGACGCGATAGACGTGGTCGCGACCGATGACGCCGCCATTTCCTCGGACTCGCCATACCCCGACGACCTCTGCGTGAAGGCCGCCTTGCGCCTGGCGCAGTGCGGGGCGGCGGCTTCGCGCACCGTGCTCGGCGCGCGCATCCATGTCGAAAAGCGCATTCCAGCCGGCGGCGGCCTGGGCGGAGGCAGCGCCGACGCCGCCGCGGTGCTGGTCGCGCTCAACGAACTCTGGAAGCTCCATCTCGACCGCGCGAGCCTCTGCAAGGTCGCGGCAGACGTCGGCAGCGATGTCCCCGCGCTCGTGGCTGGCGACGCGGTCTTGATGGAAGGGAGGGGCGAGAAAGTCGCCAAATTTGGCAGCTTCCCGGGCTTTTCGCTGGTATTGGCGAGCCCCGGCGTGTTTTCCTCGACGCGCGATGTGTATGCGAATTGCCGCCCGCGCATGACAGACGATCCTTCAATAGTGTATAATATGCGCTCGGCCCTGCTGAGCGGCGACTTCGAAAGGGTGGCGGCGGCGACGGTCAACGACCTTGCGGCCAGCGCCTGTGCCCTGCACCCGGAGATCTCGCTGGCCATGGAGGCGTTGCGCTCGTGCGGCGTGTCGCATCCTGCGATGACCGGGAGCGGTTCGACAGTGTTCGGACTCGTCCCCGACGAGGCGAAGGGGCGGGAGGTCGCGGCGCACATGGAGGCGAAGGGCTACAGGGCCTGGAGCGTCCGCACACTGTCCGGTGATGTAATGGCAGCATAGGGGTTTTTGATACCCTTCGAGGTGGTTCGAATCCACCCCGGACAACCACTCGCGCCTTGACTGGCATGGGCGCAATATGCTATAATACCCTCACAATGTTTGAGAAGAGGCGCATCATGGTCGCGAGGACGCTGGCGATGTTTTCACTTGCGGCGGTGGCGTTCGCTGGATGCGACGGCACCGGCGGCGGCGCGTCGTCCGCGAAATCTTCGGCAGGGGAGCGGTCCGCCGATCCTTCGCTTGTCGCGTTCGACCCCGCAGGCGTGACGAACGTCAGTTTCTCCGCAGGGGCGGCGGCGACGCTTTCCTACTCCGCGCTTGACGGAACGGGCGAGTGGCTGTGGATATTCGAGCCGTCGGAGTTCTCCACGGTGGAGGACGCCCTTGCATACGTCGAGCGCGTATGCGTCCGTTGCGAAAGTTCCGACGTCGCCATACTGCTGCCGCTCTACCTCAACGAGACGCGCCTGCCTGGCGGACGCAACGGCGACTTCACGTTCTGGGCGGTTTCCGACGGGCTTTTCCTCGTCGTCGAGAATGCTCCCGGCGGGACCGGCGACGTCGCTATGTTCGATTTCGTGTTTTGCGACGGCCAGACCATGAGGCGGCTCGCGCCGTTTGCGGCGCTTCCTGCGTCCGACCGCGTTTGGGACTCCGTGCGACAGGCGCGCGAAAACCCTGCGGCGCTCAACAACGTCGCCGCGATGCTTTTCAACGACGTCGGAATGCGCAGCGCGGTCAGCCTGGAGCACATCGGATTTCTCTTGCGGATGGCGGCCGGCGCCGGCGACCCGATAGCCTGCCGCAACATGGCGGTCCTTTGCGCCGGCGCGCCGGGCGACGCCGCCGCCAATGCCCGGAAGCGCGATTTCTGGCTGGGCCGCGCCAGCAAGGCGGTCTCGGAGAAAAGCAATGGCTTCGCGCCCGCCCTCAAGGCGCGTCCCCTGGAAGATTGGCCGCGCTGAAACCGCGCAGACCGCCTCGACAACGCAAACATCGCATCTTATGGCACACACAATCAACACTGCAATCCTGGGCGGAGCATTCTCGATGCTCGCCATCGCACTTTCCGCGCTGGCCGCCATGGCTTTCTGGCGCACGTTCGGCGGTTTGGCGACGCTGCGGCGCGACAAGGGGCGCATGGCGCTTGCCGCGCTCTGCCTGCTCGCGTGCGTCGCCACCATCCACGGCGGCGGCAAGTCCCCCGTTTCGCCGGACAAGCCGGATACACCCGTCACGCCCGATACGCCCGTGGAGCCAGACAAGCCCGACACCCCTGTGGAGCCCGACAAGCCCGACACCCCTGTGGAGCCAGACAATCCCGATATGCCGTCCGTGCCGCGTTCGCTCTACGGCGAGACGGCCTTTGCTCAGGTGGCGGACCGCTCTGCTGCGACGGTATGGGACGGAGTGCTGTGGCGCAAGAGCGGCGAAACGCGCAGCGCGGCCGGCACGATACAGGTCAAGGTCGCCCGCGAACGCCGAGGCAAGGCCAAGGTGACGGCGACAATCGCGGAGACGGGCAGGCGCAAGCTCAAGGTGGCGGGGCGGGTCGCTTCGTTCGACAACGACGCGTCCTTGACCGCAAGCGATGGAAGAGCCTTGGTGCTGTCGTTCGGGAGAGACGCGCTGGGCGGCAGTTTCGGCGACGATTGCGAGATCGAAGGCATGAGGAACCTCGCGCTCTCCAAGGATGCCTCGGAGAAGAAAGCCGCGACCGCCGACTTCGACGCTCTGAAGGGGGTGGTGAACGTCTCGTCGCCTCGGGGCCTTTTCTCCTTTAATGTAAAGGCGCGCGGCAAGGTCGCCGTCTCCGGTGTCATGGCGGGCGGCGTGAAGGTGGGCGGATGCAAGGCGCAGCTCGTCATGGGAGAGGAAGGCATGTGGTGCGCCATTCCCGTCTCGTGGGCGAAGAAAGGCGAGGAACTTTCATGCGTGGTGTGGATGCGCCGCGACGGGACGGAACTCGCGATCGAAGGGCTTGGCGACGGCTGCCGCGCAGACTGGAAGCCAGAGTCGCTCCCGGAGCGCCTCGTCTTTTCATTGAAAGGCGAACTCGAGGCCGCAAACGCCGAAATCAAGACCTCTCTCCTGCCGACAAGCTTCGTCTTCGGCGGCGGTTCCCGTTGGAGTTTCGACAAGGCGGGACGCGTCAAACTGGTCTCCGGCGAGATTGTCGATACGGCGGAAAGCGCCAATCCAAGCGGCCTGAAGCTTTCCTATGCGGCGCGGACAGGCGCCTTCAAGGGTTCGTTCAAGGCATACGCGCTGATGGGCGGCAAACTCAAGAAGTATTCCGTGGCCGTCTCCGGCCTGATGGTCGGCGACAAGGGCTTCGGCGCCGCCGCAATCAAGAGGGGTGGCAATTCCGTGCCGGTCGAAATCGTCGCGGAATAGCGGCGCGGCGGCTCATGGCGCTTTCACATGAAGACGTATGACTGCGGCGACGCCGCATTGGATGCGATAGCCGACGCGCTGCTCGCCGGAGCGGTCGGCGTGATTCCCACCGACACCGTGTATGGACTTGCGGCGCACCCGGCGAACGCCGCCGCCGTAGAGCGGCTGTATTCCGTGAAGGGGAGGGAGGGCGGCAAGCCGATCGCTTTGCTGGCCTCCGGCGTCGCGGCGGTAGAACGCTTCGGATTTCCGCTCTCCGGGAAAGCGGCGGAGATGGCGCGGAGCGGTTGGCCGGGCCCGCTCACGCTCGTCGTCGAGAACGCGCAGGGACGGACCGAAGGCTTCCGCGTCCCTGCGCACGACTGGACCCGCCGCCTCATCGAACGCTGCGGCGGTCTGCTGCGCGTCACGAGCGCCAATTTCAGCGGCAGACCTCCGGCCTTGAAGGCGGAGGACGCCATCGCGCAGATCGGCGCACTCGTGGATTTCGTGGCTGACGACGGCCCGAGCCGCCTGGGCGTAGCCTCGCGGGTGGTCATGGTCTCGCCGTCCGGAGCAACCAGAACCCTCCGTCCGTAGGGAATGCGCGGAACTGAAAAAACCGAAAATACCCCCTTGCGCTAAGGCGGCATTTTGGGGTATAATATGTGCTTCTTGCGAACCAAAGGAAAGAAACAATGGCAAAACGCGACATTCCGCTCGAAAGAGTGCGTAACTTCGGCATCATGGCCCACATCGACGGCGGCAAGACGACGACGTCGGAGCGCATCCTCTACTATTCGGGCAAGAACTACAAGATCGGCGAAGTGCACGATGGCGCAGCCACGATGGACTTCATGGTGCAGGAGCAGGAGCGCGGCATCACAATCCAGTCCGCCGCCACGACGGTGATGTGGGGCAACTACCGCCTCGCGCTGATCGACACTCCCGGACACGTGGACTTCACGGCGGAAGTGGAGCGCTCCCTGCGCGTCCTCGACGGTGCGGTCGCGCTTTACTGCTCGGTGGGCGGCGTGCAGCCGCAATCCGAGCAGGTGTGGCGGCAGTCCGAGAAGTACAAGGTGCCGAAGATTGCTTTCGTGAACAAGATGGACCGCGTCGGCGCCAACTTCTACAGCGTCATGGAGCAGATGAAGACGCAGCTCGGCGCCAATCCCGTCCCGATGGTGATCCCGATCGGCGCGGCCGAGACGTTCGAGGGCGTCATCGACCTTGTGACGATGAAGGCGCTCTATTTCGACATGAAGAGCCTCGGCAAGACGGTGATCGAGAAGGACATCCCTGAGGAGTATGTCGAGAAGGCCAAGGAATACCGCCAGAAGATGGTGGAGTCCGCCGCCGAGCAGGATGACGCGTTGATGGAGAAGTTCTTCGCCGGAGAAGAGCTGACGACGGCCGAAATCAAGTCGGCGATCCGCAAGGGATGCCTGGCGAGGACGATCACGCCGGCTTTCTGCGGCTCCGCGTTCAAGGACAAGGGCGTGCAGCCTCTGCTCGACGCGATCTGCGACTACCTCCCTTCGCCGCTCGACGCGGGCGCGGCGGTCTCCGCCGACGACCCCAGCCAGAAGCGCGAAGTCAGCGACGACGAGCCTTTCTGCGGCCTCGCGTTCAAGATCATGTCCGACAAGAACATGGGCAAGATCACGTTCGTGCGCGTCTATTCGGGCACGCTGAAGCTCGGCGCAGAGCTCCTCGACTCGACGATCAACCAGGAGCAGCGCATCTCCCGCCTGTTCCGCATGCACGCGAACAAGCAGGAGCCGCTTGAAGAGGCGCGCGCCGGAGACATCGTGGCTTGCGTCGGCCTGACGCAGACGCGCACGGGCGATACGCTCTGCGACCCCGAGCACCCGATCACGCTCGAGTCCATCGACTTCCCCGCGCCCGTCATTTCGGTGGCGGTCAAGCCGAAATCGCGCAGCGACAACGAGAAGCTCGGCGCGG
>CAMOIK010000069.1 GCA_946615875.1 uncultured Verrucomicrobiota bacterium
GCACCAGAGCAAGTTTTGGTGCGCACCAAAATCTTTTTAGACCAGCACCAAAATCTTTTTAGACCAGCACCAAAGTCTTTTTAGACCAGCATCAAAGCTCCAGAGGTCCCGGCAATCCAGCTCCTGCCGGGCTTTGCCGAACTCCTTGACATCGACGACGGATAGCCGCTTCGGACGCGAAACGCCGAAAACCACATCCCGAAACGCACTTCAGCCTTTATCCATGCAGGCGCGGCGCATTTCCACGCTCAAAAAACGGGTAAACTCCAGCCCACCTCTCGGCGCACCTTCGCTCGCGCCTCCCGACCACTCCAGCAGCCCGTTCCAACGGTCAGTCCAAGTCATGGCTATGACTTCCCCAAGTCGCAGCCATGACATCGGCGGTGCCTCGGAAGCGGCTTGCGAACGGGACGAGGGCTGAAAGGCGGCGGAAAGAAGAGTTTTTGCGCCTTACAACACCGCGTCCGCCAAAATATGGTATAATATGTGGCATGAAAGCTGCCGCGAACATCCTGTGCTTCAAGTGGGGGACGCTATACAGCGCCGAGTACGTGAACCGTCTTTACGCCGGGGTGAAGCGCCATATGGACCGGCCCTTCCGTTTCGTCTGCGTGACCGACGATCCGTCAGGGCTGGCGGACGGCATAGACACGTGCGCGATTCCGCCCGCGCCCGACGGGTGGCGGCCGAACAGCCGCTACAAGCGCTGGCCGGGAATCTACCTGAAACTCATGGTTTTCAAGCCAGGCTTCGCGGATTTGCACGGCACGACGCTCTTTCTCGACATCGACCAGATCGTCACGGGCGACTTGGGGAGGTTTTTCGACTTTGCGCCGGGCCGCTTCTGCATCATCCACAACTGGATCGAATGGCACAAGAGGCTGTTCAGGCCCGCGCCGAAAATCGGCAACAGCTCGTGCTTCAGGTTCGAGGCCGGCGAAAAGAGCGCATACATCTACGAAAAGTGGGTCTCCGAACTCGACCATGCGCAGGATCAGCGGTTCTTCCGCACGGAACAGGCGTATATGACCCATGCCGTGGGACTGGAGAACATAACGTGGTGGCCGAAGAACTTCGTGCGTTCCTTCAAACGCTCCTGCCAGCGCCCATGGCCGCTCAACCACTTCCTGCCACCCAAGTTCAACCCCGACACCGGCATACTCTGCTTCCACGGCCATCCGTCGCCGGACGAGGCCATCGCCGGCTATCGCGGCAAACACCTCAACACCTGGACCCTCCCCGCCCCGTGGGTAGGAGAGCTCTGGACGCCGGAAAACACGTCTGCGCGATGATTTCGGCGATAATACCAGTCTATAATTCCGGCAAGGACGTGGCGCGGTGCCTAGATTCCGTGCTCGGCCAGACGGTGCGCGACATCGAGGCAATCTGCGTGGACGACGGCTCCACCGACTCGTCGGCGGATATTGTCGCGGAATATGCGCGGCGCGATCCCCGCGTGCGGCTGATCCGCCAGGCCAACACCGGCCAGGGCGGCGCGAGAAACCGCGCCTTGGACGCCATGCGCGGCGAACTCTTCACGTTTGTCGATGCGGACGACGCGATACACCCGCTTTTCCTGGAAACGCTGCTAGCCGCCATGGAGCGCGGAGGCACGGCGATCGCCGTGAACGACCGCTTCGAGAAGTTCAGCGAGTTCGCAGGGTTCGGCGCGGACGCGCAAGCGCTGCGCATCCCGGCGCCAAAGACGGAGAATTTCGGCGATTTCGTGCGCAACCGGCGCATATTTTCCAGCGTCTGGAACAAGTTGTACCGTCGCGAGGCGGTGGGCGACGTCCGCTTCCTCTCGCATCCGTTCGAGGATTGGCCGTATCTCGTGAAGGTGTTCGCGAAAGCGAAGGAATACTCCTTGACGTCGGCGCCGCTCTACTTCTACAACGCCGGGAACGTCTCGACGATCCGCAGTCCTTTTGGCGAACGCAAGGTGGCGGGCTACCTGACGGGCATCCGCGACGTGCTGGACGCCTTTCGCGGCGGCGAAATGGAGCGCGGCGCGCGCCGCCGCGCCGCCGTCGCGGCGAAGATGCTGATGAGCAAGGCCCGCAAGTGCGAGCCGGAGCTGCGGCGCATGGCGGCGGCGGGGCTGGCGGAAATAGCCGGGGACGGACTGCTTTCGCCGGGCGACTTGGATTTGAAGACGCGCTTTCGCTTCTGGCGCATGCGCAGGGAGTTCGGGCTGTGAGGAACCTCCGTTTCGCCTTCTGCTTCGACGACGCCTACGCCCTGCCGGCGGCGGTCTCGCTCCATTCGCTCATGTCGCACGCCGTCTCGCCGGATGTGCGCTACGAGTTGAACGTCGTCGCCGACGGCCTCGGCGACGACGCCAAGGCGATGCTGCGCCGCGCGGTCGCGCCGTTCCCGCAGGCCTCGCTGGTGTTCCGCAGTCCGCCGCCGCTGCCCGGGGCGCTGTGCGGGACCGCCGCCCGGAAGTCGCACTACTCCGACGCGCTCTTCCACAAGCTGCTCCTGCCGGGCCTCTTCGGCGCCGAAGGGCGCGTGGTCGCGCTGGACGTCGATACGGTCTATTGCGGAGACGCGGCGCGGCTGCACGACGCGGAGTTCCGCGGCTGCCTGGCCGGGGCGCGCGAACCGATGTATTTCGGCTGGCGCGGCGAGGGGCCGCTGGCGGGGAAGGCGAAGAAAGTGCGCCGCTACTTCCGCGAATACAGCGCCGCCGAACGCGCCCGCATGACCCTCAACGCCGGAATAATCGTCTATGACCTCGCGGAAATCGCGGCCTCCGGCGCCGTCGGGAAATGGGTCGATTTCGCGCTCCGCAACGTCCGCCGCCTGCTGCTGCCGGAACAGGACGTCTTCAACCTGGCGCTGGACGCGCCGCCCGCCCCGCTCGACTGGGACGTTTGCGCGTATGCGCCGATCGCTCCGCGGATTTCGCCGGAGTCGCCGCCCCTCCAGATCCACTACACGACGAAGGTCAAGCCGTGGCTCGATCCCGGATGCAATCTCGCCGACAGGTGGTTCGAGGCGCTCGCCTCCGCCGGGCTTGTCGAAGAGTGGCGGCGCCTCTTCGCCGCCGCATCGCGCGGCATGTATCGCGACAGCCGCGCAAAACGCCTCTTCTCGTTCGAGGCGGGGCGCCTGCGCCTTTCGCTGGTCAAATACGGGAAGCGGCGGACATGAAGCGCGACGGACGGGAACTTGCGGCGAAGATGGAGGCGATGCTGCGCGGGCGGCTCGGCGCCGGCCTCCGCCTCGTCCCCTTCGAAACAGGCTCGGCAAAGGTCGTCTTCCGCGCGGAACTGGCTTCGGGCAAGCGGCTGTTCGTCAAGCTGGTGCGCACGGACAAGGGCCTGGCGCAAAAGCGACTGGCCGACGAGCTCGCCCTGCCTTTCGTCGCCAGGGTCCTGCATCTGCTGCCGTGGGACGGCGAACACAGCGTGATGTGCCAGGAGTGGCAAGAGGGCAGGCACGTCCTGCCGGAGGACATGACCGACCGCCAGTGCGCTTCGCTCATCGCCGCCACCATGCGCCTGCAGGCCGCTCTGAAGCCGCGCCACGCCATGCTGCCGCCGCAAGACCTGGAAAAGGCGTTCGCCGTCGTCGCGGACTTCGCCCGCCGCCACCCGCTGATGCGCCCGCTGCTGGCCAGCCTTCTGGAGCTGCCGCCGGCCGAGCGCACCTTCCCCGCCGCGGAGTCGCTGGCGGTGATACATGGCGACCAGCACTACGAAAACTACCTCTTCGACGGCGAGGAGGTGGGGGCCATAATGGATTTCGAGGCCGTGACGAGGGGGCTGCGCACGCAGGATTTCGCCTACGCCGTGATGCGCCGCCTCTTCAAGGCGCGCCTTTCCGCCGGGAAGCAGGCGCGGCTGGCGGAACTGCTGGCCAGGATGTTCGAGGCCGCAGGGGCGCCGCCGGAGGAACGCGCGCTCGCGATCAACATGTGGCGCATCGTCTTCGCGGCGCGGCGCCTCGCCAGCCACCCGCATTTCGGCCCGGTGGCCCTGCTCGTGTGGAAGCGCGACCTCCCGCTGCGCCGTCTGCTGGCGGCGGCGCGCGCGTGATCAGCCGACAGCCTTCAGCTTCTCGTGAAAGTCCTTCACGCCGACGTGGTGCCAGGCGTCGAGGACGAGCTTGCCGCCGCCTTTGACGAAGATCACGCATATCTGCTTCTTCTCCCAGCGGGAATCGTCGATGCGGGCAATGTCGGCCATCGTGAAGCGCTTGCCGCCCCACGTGAAGCCGTCGGCGTCAAACTCGAAATCGAGCCTGGAGACAAGCAGCAGATGCAGGCCGATTGCGAGCGAGGCGAGGAGGGCGAGGCCCATGAACTGCTTCTGGCGCGGTATCGCGTTGTCATAGACCTTCTGCGCGGCTTCGGGACTGGGCGGCGCGGACTTCTCGATCATCTCGTAGAGCTGCGACGGCGTCTTCGACGGATAGCCCACGAACCCGTCGTAGCCGAACCAGCAGCCGAGGCCGAGCATCAGGACGGCCACGAAGAGGTGGCGCAGGAAGAATTCCCTATTCAGCGAGAGTTTCATTTTCTGCCTTTCTGAAAGCGACGGCCCGCGGCTCCACGAGCATGTCGTATTTGCGCAGGGTGTCTGCGCCGATGCGGTTGAGGGGCTGCGAGACGAGCAGCGGGGCGATTTCCAGCTCGGCGCCAGGCGAAAGCCTGAGGACTCCCTTTTCGCCGACGACCGGCCGCAGCGCAGTGGCGCCGTTGATGTCGCGGGCGGCGAAGGCGCATTCGTTCGTCGTGGCCGTCCAGCCGCAATCCCTCGGCAGGAACGTCCAGGAAGAGCCGGAATCGACAAAGAGCGAGAACGGCCCCTTGCCGCAGTCGGCGGAAAGCGTCACGGTGGTGGGCTCCAGAGGATTGAGGATGCGCCTGGCGGGCGCGGGGAATCCCTTGCGCGCTTCTTTCGGCAGACCGAACGCGACCTGCCCGGCGCCCAGCGACACGATCACCCGCGTGGAGCCGATGACATTGAAGCCGAGAATGCCATCGACGCCGAACGCGTCCATGTCGAGAGCCATGGCGACGAAATCGCCGAACTCGGCGTCGCCCACTTTGAGCGTGGAGACTTCGAATATCTTCGGCTGCTGCGCGACGTTCGTCTCGGCGTCGCCGCCCATGACCAGCTCCCGAAGCTCCATGCCGGGGAACTCGCGCTTGATGAAGTCGATGCTGAACGTGGTGTGCGTGGCGCCCGTGTCGAAGATGAGCGTGCACGGCTTGCCGTTCAATTCGCATTTCACGATGGGCAGGCCGCCGTTCGCCGTCTCCAGTTTCGCAGTGCACGGCGTCTGCGGGACGCGCACCGGGTCGAGAGACCCGGCACCATGCGCAAGCAACGCCGCGCCCGCCATCGCCAATATCGCAAAAGCCTTCACTATGCCACCTCCGCTACCATCTACCCTCTGCCGGCTATCTTTCGTCGATATAACCGGCCATGCCGGTGGTGTTGGAGGGGAAAGCGACCTCGATGCCCTTCTCCTGTATCGCCATGCGCAGGTTGGTCTGCGCCACCTTCATGGAGTCGTAGCGCAGGGTCACCGTCTTCGCCGCCTGGTCGAACCGTATGGTCTGGCGGTCCACCCCCTCGTAGCGTCCGAGGGCGGCTGCGACGTCGGTCTCGTTGGTGGCGGCGAGGCCCGGGACGGCGAGCGTCGCCTCCCGGAAATCCTCCCGGCGGCAGCCGGCGGCCAACGCGCAGAGCGCGGCCAGCAGGACGGCGAACGACACCGCCTTCGGTCCGCCGCCGCAAATCGTCTTGCCCATGTTCTCTTTCCGCTTGCTCATTCCGCATTCCCTCCTTCGCCATCCATCCATTGTCCATCCATCATTTGAACGTGGTCGGGTCGGAGTCCGGGCCGAACGGCGAAAGTTCGCGCAGCCGCTTTATGACCGGCGGCACGTTCGCCAGCGCGTAGTCCACGTCCGCCATGGTGTTGTAGCGGGAAAGCGAGAAGCGCACCGAGCCGTGGACGGCGACGAACGGCACCCCCATCGCGCGTATCACGTGGCTGGGATCGAGCGAACCAGAAGCGCACGCCGAGCCTGTGGAAATGCATATGCCCAGATCCGAGAGGTGGTAGGCGATCGCCTCGCCTTCGATGTATTTGAACGAGAGGTTGAGCGTGTTCGCGAGGCGGTGGGCGCGGTCGCCGTTCACGAGCGTATCCGGGCAGGCGGCCAGCAGCCCGGCCTCCAGGCGGTCGCGCATCTCGGCGATCTTGGCGGACTCCGCCGCCATCCCTTCCCGCGCCAGGCGGCACGCTTCGGCGAGACCGACGATGTACGGCACGTTCTCGGTCCCGGCCCTGCGCCCGGCTTCCTGGTGGCCGCCGAGCATGAACGGCTTGAATCTCGCGCCCTTGCGCACGTAGAGTATGCCGATTCCCTTCGGCGCATGGAACTTGTGGCCGCTCATCGAAAGCAGGTCCACCGGCACCTTGCGGACATCTACGGGAATTTTCCCCGCCACCTGCACGGCGTCGGTGTGGAACGTGGCGCCGAACTCCCTGCATATCCCGGCGATCTCCTCCACGGGAAACAGAGTGCCGGTCTCGTTGTTCGCCCACATCGCGCTGACGAGCGCGTTCTTCGTGCCTTTGAGGGCTTCGCGCAGTTCTCCGAGGTCGATCTGGCCGACGCCATCGACGCCCAGCTCCACGACTTCGTGGCCCTGCGCCTTCAGGCGGCGGCAGGGCTGCAGCACCGCCGGATGCTCCACCGCCGTCGTCACGACTTTCGTCGCCTTGCCGAAGTATTCCGCCACGCCGCGTATGGCGGTGTTGTCGCTTTCCGTCGCGCAGCTGGTGAAGACGACCTCCTCCGGCGAGCAGTTCAGGAACGCCGCCACTTCCTCGCGGGCCCGGGCGACATCCTTGGCAACCTCGCCGCCAAACGCGTGCATAGAGCTGGGATTGCCGTATCTGCCGCGCAGGAACGGCATCATCGCATCCACCACCTCCGGCGCTACCTGCGTCGTCGCGTTGCTGTCGAAATATACGGTCATGCTAGTTCCTCATCTGGGGGAAGAGGACGACGTCGCGAATGCCATCGACGCCCGTCAGCAGCATCACCAGGCGGTCGATGCCGATGCCCAGCCCCCCGGTCGGCGGCATGCCGCACTCAAGTGCGCTGATGAAGTCCTCGTCTATCTTCTCGGTGTCTTCGCCGGCCTGGTGCTCCAGCGCCTTGCGCTGCTCGATGGGGTCGTTCTGCTCGGTGTAGCCGGGGCAGAGCTCGCGGCCGCCCACGACGAACTCAAAGACGTCGACGAGCGACGGATCGTCCTTGCAGGTCTTGGCGAGCGGAACGAACTCGTGCGGCAGACGGGTGACGAAGGTCGGCTGGCGCAGGTTGCGCTCGATCAGCTTGTCATAGACCTCGTGCGTGAGCATGAGCGTGTCCTTCACGCCGTCCAGCTCGAGGTTGGTATCCGTCTCGCGCCCCTTCGCCTTCGCCTTTTCAAGCTGCGCCTCGAAGGGCAGCGAGAACCAGTCGGCGCCCATAAGCTCCTTCACGAGGTCGCCGTAGGCGACCCGGCGGTAGGGCGGGTTGAAGTCTATGACCTCCTTCGCCTCTCCGTATTCGATCCTGCGCGTGCCTATGACCGTGTCGCAGAGATGCGGGATCAACCCCTCTATGATGGCCTCCATCGACGTCCTGTCGCCGTATGCCTCATAGACTTCGAGGACGGTGAATTCCGGATTGTGGCTGCGGTCGATGCCCTCGTTGCGGAAGTCCTTGCCCAGTTCGAAGACTTTGTTCATGCCTCCGACGAGCAGGCGCTTCAGGTAGAGTTCCGGCGCGATGCGCAGCACCATTTTCTGGTCGAGGGCGTTGAAGTGCGTCTCGAACGGCTTGGCGGCGGCGCCTCCGGCCTGCCCCTGCAGGATGGGGGTCTCCACCTCCACGAAGCCCTTCGACCACAGGTATTTGCGCGTCTCCATCAGGATGCGCGAACGCGTAAAGAAGCGGTTGCGCGACTCGTCGTTCGTCATCAAATCGACGTAGCGGCGGCGGTAGCGCTCCTCCTGGTCGGCGAGGCCGTGGAACTTTTCAGGCGGCTGCTCCAGCGCCTTGGCGAGCATCGTCCACTCTTTGACAATCACGCTCTTCTCGCCCTTCTGCGTGGTGAAGAGCGTCCCTTCCGCGCCGATTATGTCGCCGAGGTTGAGCTGCTTGAACGCCGCGAACGCCGTCTCCGAGAGTTCGTCGCGCTTGAAGATGAGCTGGAAGCGGTCGGTGCCGTCGTTCATGGTGCAGAAGTTCATCTTGCCCATGCGGCGGATCATGAGGAGCCGCCCGGCCACGCGCACGGACTTGCCCTCCTCGAAGCCGGCGCGGACCGCCGCCAGGTCGACGTGGTCGAACTTGCCGCCATACGGCTCGTAGCCCATCTCCCGCAGCGCCGCCATGCTGGCCAGCCGCTGCTCGCGATATTCGTTTGTCTCTGCCATCAAACCAGATCCTTTTCCGTTCAACCGGTTTGCCTCCGCCACCGCGACGGGGCGCTCAACCGTTATAGACGCAGTCGAGGGCGTCGGAAATCATATCGACGGCCTCCTCCAGGTCGCCCTCCTCAAGTACGAGCGGAGGCAGGAAGCGCACGACGTTCGGGCCGGCGGTGAGCGCCAGAAGCCCCTGGTCCTGCAATGCCTGGACGATCGGCTTGGCGTCGCCATCGACTACGAGGCCGAGCATCAACCCCTTGCCGCGCACTTCCAGCAGCTGGTCGTATTTGTCAACCTCGGCCGCCAGCGCCTCCTTGAAGAGTTCGCCGAGCTTCGTGGCCCGCTCGCACAGCCCCTCCTCCTCGATCACGTCGATGACCGCCAGCGCCGCCGCAGCAGCGACGGGGTTGCCGCCGAACGTCGAGGCGTGGCTGGATGGCGTGAACACGTCCGCGAACTTTTCGCTCGCGACGAGCGCGCCCATCGGCAGGCCGCCGCCCAGCGCTTTGGCGAGGGTGAAGAGGTCCGGCTTCACGTCGTAGCCCTGCCACGCGAACCACGTGCCGGTCCGGCCCATGCCGGACTGCACCTCGTCGCATATCATCAACAGGTTCTTCTCGTCGCAAAGCGCGCGCACTCCCGCCATGAACTCCGGCGTGGCGGGCGTCACGCCACCTTCGCCCTGCACAGGCTCGAGCATGATCGCCACCGTCTTGTCCGTGATCGCCGCCCTGACGGATTCCAGATCGTTGTAGTCGGCGTACGCGAAGCCGACGGGCAGCGGGTCGTAGCCGTCCTGGCACCAGCTCTGCGCGGTCGCCGCCAGCGTCGCCAGCGTCCTGCCGTGGAAGCCCTGGCGGAACGTCACCACCTCGAAGCGCCCGCCGCTGGCGCTGCCCCAGCGCCGCGCCAGCTTGATAGCCGCCTCGTTCGCCTCCGCGCCGGAGTTGCAGAAGAACACCTTGCCGCCGAGGCCGGAAAGCTCGACGAGCCTTTCCGCGAGCCGCGTCGCCGGCTCGTTGGCGAACAGGTTTGAGCAATGCGTCACGAGCGCGGCCTGGTCCTGTATCGCCTTCACCACCTTCGGGTGGGAATATCCGACGTTCTGCACGCCTATGCCGCTCGTGAAGTCGTAGAGGATGAGGCCGTCGGCGTCGCGCACCGTCACGCCCTTGCCGCTCGCCACCACCACGCCGGGCGAATAGGTGCCCATAACCGCCTTGCGGTATGCATCCAGTATCTCGGTTGTCTTGCTCATTCTGTTATCTCCGTTCCCACGCCTTCTCGCGTGAATATTTCAAGTAAAAGTGAGTGCGCCATGCGCCCGTCCACGAGATGGACCTTCCTGACGCCGTGCCGTATCGCCTCCACGCAGCTGTCGATCTTCGGCAGCATCCCGCCGGAAATCACGCCGTCCTCCTTGAGCCTGGCGACTTCCGAGACGTGCAGGGTCGAAAGCAGCGTCGCCTCGTCCGCGGGATCGCGCAGCAGACCGGGCATGTCGCTGACCAGGGCGAACTTCCGGACCTTCAGCTCGCGCGCCAGCGCCGCCGCCGCCACGTCGGCGTTGATGTTGTAGAGGTGCTGGTCGCGAACGCCGGTTCCGAGCGGCGTCACCACGGGAATGATGCCGGCGTCCAGCATCTCGCGCGCCGGACGCGCGTCCACGCTCGCTATTCGCCCGACGTAGCCGCGGTCGGGTTCGGTTATCCGCTCAGCGCCGAATATCCAGTTGCCGTGGATCGGACGGGCGTTCACTCCCTTGGCGAGCAGGCGCTTCACTAGATCGGGGTTCACAACGTTGTTGAGCGTTCGCCGCACGATCTCCACCGTCGCGTCGTCCGTTACGCGCAGTCCGTCCACGAACTTCGGTTCGTGCCCGCTCTCGCGTATCGCCTTGGATATGGCCTTGCCGCCGCCGTGCACGATAACTACCTTCATCCCGACGGAGCGCATGAACGTTATGTCGTCCATTATGGAGTCGAGGTTGTGCTCGTTCTCCATCACGCTCCCGCCCACCTTCACCAGGACTATCGCCCCGCGAAAGTCTATTATGTAGGGCAAAGCCTCGGTCAAGACCGCCGCCTTCGCCGTCGCTGTCTCAAATCTGCTCATCAAGGCGCGTATTATACCATATTTTCTCTGTCTTGTGTTGCGGGGGCGGCAATCCTCGCGGCGTAGATATCGCGGGTGGTTTGCGGAAGTGAATGCACCCGATCAGGTTCGTTTACTTTTGCAATG
>CAMOIK010000070.1 GCA_946615875.1 uncultured Verrucomicrobiota bacterium
AAGGCGAGCGTGTATATAGGGCGAACCAGCCGAAAGGAGCAAAACAATGGCAATCCCGGAATTCAGTCTTGCGCAGTTCAACAGGATAGCGTCTGGCGAATACAACGCCGGCCTGGTGGATTTCGCGACGGATCGCAACGGCAATCTCACGGGCGAACTGACGAAAGTCAACAACCATGTCCACCAGACGAGCAAGAACAACGTCGAGCTCGCTCCTGAACGCATACTGGAAATCAAGGAGGCGTTCATCAACGCTCTCGTGCGAGGCGGCGTCGCCAAGGACAAGATCAACGAAATCCGCCAGCGCCTCGGCATACCGGCGGAACTGAAGATGACTGCGCAGAAGGACGAAAGGAAGCTCATGCTGCAGAAGCGCTTCAAGCCCCTGACGCGCCAGTTCGTGCGCTCCCTCCTCGACCAATACGCGAATTCCGGACGTGGCTTCACGCATGAAAGCCAGGCGGAGGTTTCGCTCTACGACGCCGAGGCGGCGCAGGCCACCAAGACGATGGGCCGCTCCAACGTCAAGAAACGCCAGGCCGTCAACACCGCCATTTTCAGGGCGTCGATGAACCGCTATGGCTACGACATGAGCGACGCCATGGCGATCCTCTCCACCAGCAGACCGCTAGGCAAGCTCTCTGCGGCGCTCGAAAGGCGCATCACGGGAGAGAACGTCGAAAACGAGCGCAATGCGGCCAGGACGGCGCTCCGCAATCAGTTTACCGCGCTTTTCGACCGTGCAATCAAGATGCTCGACGGCGCCGAAGAATCCGAGACTTTCATGCTCTGCGGCTTCAAGACGAAACTCATCAAGGGCGCGGACGGCAAGTTGTCCGCCGTCCTGGGCGAAGGCGCGATGCAGACGAAGATCGCGCTGGAGTTCTCGGCCGTCGGCCTCGTCAAGAATCTGATCGCGCGCGCCGTCGTGGACATGCAGACGCTCAACAGCGACAACCTTTCGCTAATGCTCGACAAGGTGTTCACCCGCGACACGGAAGAGTTGCTGACCGCCGACGACCGCACGTCGCTCACCCGTTCCTTCGCCGCCATGGTCCTCGTGAAGCACCAGCTGCTTGAGAATGCGCGCCCCGGTGCACAGCCGCTGGCCGACGATGCGAAAATCGCCTACGACGAGATCATGCAGGGCAACTACAACACGGGAACGCTCGTCGATGTGGCGAACCGCTCCCTCAACGGCGAAGTGGCCACCAAGCAGGATCTCGACCGCCTCCACGCCGAACTCGCCAGAAACAACGCGGGCCTCGACGAAGAAATGAAGGCGATGCTCACGCGCGTGGCGGGGATGCCGCTGATCGCGCCGCGCAACGACTACGGTCTGCTGAACGCCGAGCTTCAGGTCGGCGGAGTGCCGCGAAACGGCATCGTGCTCGACGCTGGACGCATCGCCGATGAAGTCGTCCCGCAGAACCCCGACGTCCCGCCGGCGCCGCTGATCGGTTCGAAGGGCATCGTGGAAGCCGCTTCCGAAGTCAAGAACTTCATCGCCGACATCGTCTTCTCCGACGACACGATGGTTTCCGACGTCGTCGTCACGCTTCCGGGCGAAGCCACGCGCAAACTCTTCCAGGACGACAAGAAGCTCAGCGTCCTGGCGACGATTTTCGCCAGCCCCGAGATCATCGACACCGCCGTGGCGCCGCCGGTCGCCGCCGCCGTCAAGGAAGGCTTCGCGAAATTCGCCGAAATCATGGATGACGCCTGGCGGAAGTCGCATGACGGCGAGACGTTCGCGGCGGCGAGGCAGAAGCCTTTCGCCACGTTCGTCACGGAGTTCAAGGCGTTCCTGCTCGATCCGCAGAAGATGCCGGGCAAGGAGCTGGCGAAGTTCGACGCAATCATGCAGAACGTCGCGAACAAGGGCTGCGCCAGCATACAGGGCTTTATCAACAAAGTGTTCAACATCGACCCGAACGCGGTGCAGAACGCGCAGGGCGGCATAACCACCGAGCCTTACAAGAACATGTCGCCCGAGCAGATCAAGCAGCAGCTCGCCGACAAGTCGCTAAACCAGATCCTCGACGACGCCGCGAAGGATGCATCCTCTCCGGGCCAGGTCGCGCTCTTCAAGCAGGTCTTGAAGGACTACTTCGTGAACATGGCCAGGGCCTCCGACAAGCGCGCGGCCTTCGCCTCCGCGCTGAGGTACGCCAACATCTTCAACTTCGGCTCGAAAAAAGGCGAAGCCCTCGAAAGCGCCAAGAAAGTGGCGATCGCTAAATTCACCGGCGCGATCCTCAAAGGCACGAGTCCGCTCCTCCAGAAAATGATGCAGGGACTGCCGCGGACCGTCCTCGGCGACTACGCCGACGCCCTCGACGACATGAAGTCTCGCCTCGCCCCCATCCCGCGCAAGATAGTCCAGGCGCATCTCCAGAAGATGATCGACGATTCCAACGGCAAGATCAAGTCCATCATGCTGAAAGAGTCGCTCGGCGCGGCGTCGGTCGGAGAGGCCTTCCTCTGCGACTTCGTTTACGCCGACGATACTGGCAAGGAGAAGACCGAACGCCTCGTCGTCAAGATCATGCGCCACGATGCCGAAGAGCGCGTAAAGCGCGAGGCGGAGGTCATAACCGCGGCGGCCGCAAAGATCGGCCCCGGCATGCTCAAGACCTGGAAGGGACAGCTCGACCAGTACCTTAAAGAGTTCGACTTCCGCAGAGAAGGCGAGAACATCAACACCGGCCTGGAGCTCTACAACGTCAAGGGGAACCGGCAGCACCCGTACTATGGAGTCGCGCCGAAAGTCTCGTCGATCAAGCTCTCTCCGCTCGTGGCGCCCTCCAAGAACGCGCTCGTCTGCACGCTCGCAAACGGCGAGACCACCGACAAGTTCTTCACGAAGAAGCGCACCTACATACAAGAGTCCCTCAACCCCGTCTTCGAGCGCGATCCAGAGACCGGCAAGTTGAAGTGGACCGAGGATGGGAAGCCGATCTTCAAGAAGACCGTCACCGCCAACGCCCTGCACGAAGCACGCACGCTGTGCGGCGGCCTGTACGCCCCGATTCAGGCCGCGCAGGACAAGATACAGCAAGCCGCCAGCCTGTGGTTCTCCGAGGCAATCCTCGGATCCGGCAAGTTCCATGGCGACGCCCACGCAGGCAACCTGATGGTCTCCGATACGGGCGGCGGCATCACCTTCATCGACTTCGGCAACGTCTATCAGCTCAAGACGCACTACGAACTCGGCGAAGACGGCCAGCCGATAATGGAGACTGTCACCGAGCCGAACGACGACGGCGAACTTGTCGAAGTGCAGCGCCCTAAGGTGCTCATGGACGAGCGCGTGGAGCTCCTGCGCCTCATCCTCGGCGCCACTCTCCGCGACAAGGCTTTCTTCCTCGCTGGTTTCGAAAAGCTCCTTTCGCCGGAAGGCAAGGATGCGCTCGCCGTCAACCGCGCCAAGGCCGAAGCCATCCTCGACGCCATTCTTTCAAAGGGGCAGTTCTCGTTCGACGTATGCTACCGCCTCCAGGGCGCAATCTCGGAGCTCCAGAAGCTCGGACTCGAAATGCCGCCGCAGATCACCTGCTTCGTCCAGTCCATGACGCGCTTCCAGAACACCATGGCCGAGATGAACACCATCCTCAACCAGACGCTCCAAGTCATCGACGCGCTCAAGGCCGGGCCGGGATACGACGAGAAACCGGAACCAGTCGATCCTCTCGATCTCTTCGGGCAGACGCTCGCGTTGCAAAAATCGCCGGAAGGCTACAACATCGTCGATGTCGAGAACCCCGAATACGATCCCGAGAACAATCCAGGAGCAGACGAGCCGGAATTCTTCAGGCTCCCCGCATACGTCGCGAAGATACACGAGTTCGGTTCCCACGACGAAGACGCCATCTCCAAGCCTGACAACGACTACTACAAGGCGTTGGACGCCGCGGTCTCGCAAGCTAAAGACCCGAAGGCCGAAGTCAAGCGTATATGCAAACTCGCGATAAAGGATTACGACCCCGTCAACGGCGCGTTGCAAATCAAAACCTTCACGGATGTCGCCAACGCATTCGCGAGACGCTGGGACGCGGCGACAAACGACGACGAAAGGAACGTGGCGAAAACTTCGTTTCTCAGGTCCTACACGTCGGCGCTGCAGAATACATTCGGCGGCCAGTACGGCGCCGCCAAGGCTTTCTACATGGCCAAATACAAAGCCCCGACCGGCTTCGCAAAGGTCGTCATGGGGGCCATCTTCAACGGCGCGGACGCCGCGCAGAAGCTCATGGAGAAGAACTTCTCCAAGATGGACAAGCTCAAAATCGCCGCGGACGCGACGAGCATTGCGACAAACGAGCTCAACGTATCCAAAGGCGAACTTGCGGCCGCAGGCGTCAAGAAGATGTTCGGCGGCAGCGGTCCGGGCCCCGACGACATTGTGTTCAGCGCCATTGTCGATGACATCGACAACACCGGGTCCGACAAGTCCTACCAGATAGACATCGGCATATGACGGCGAAGCGCGGAGTTGCGGGGCTCGCGGCTCTGCAACTCCGCCGCTTGACTTGAAGGGAGCAAATGAATTTCGATAGACTGGTTGAAGACCTGGGCCGAGAACTGGGTATCGAGCTGGAGTGCCTGAACGGCGCCTGCGGCATCGACATGGACGGCGCCACCATCATCCTGCAGCAGGCCGGCGGGGCGAGGGGAGACATTCTTATAATGCGCGCAGACCTCGGAGAACTGCCGCAGCAGAGGAAGGCCGTGCTGATGCAGACGCTGCTGGAGGCGAACCACCTCTTTCGCGGGACGGGCGGCGCCACCATCGCCATCGACCCGGACAGCGGCCGCCTCAACATGATGCGCTACGATTGGCTGGACCGCCTTGACGGTCGTTCTGCTTTCGAGGCGCTGGAGAAGTTCGCCGCGACTATTTCCGCATGGCAGCGCACGATAGCAGACTTTTCGGAGGCCTCGGCGCCTGCGCCGGACGAGCAAGGCGATGCGTTCGCGCTTGGCGGGAACTACATGTCGGTCTGAAGCGGACAAGGAAAGCCGAGAGAGGGGCGTCCGCAACATCTGCCGATGCCGCAACGGTCGATGCGCCTGCGCGCGCCGGCCATTTCTTTACATGGTCGCCACAACAGGCGCAAAATATGGTATAATAGTGGGACCAAACGGATAAGAAAGGAAAGATGAAGAAGCTTCTTAGCGCGAATGAGGCCGTCGCCCACGCGGCGGCGCAGGCTGGATGCATGGTGGCGAGCGCGTATCCCGGAACTCCATCGACGGAGATACTTGAGAACATTGCGAAGTTCAAGGACACCGTGAAGTGCGAGTGGGCCGTGAACGAGAAAGTGGCGATGGAGACTGCGATCGGCGCCTCCATGGCGGGTGCGAGATCTCTCACCGCCATGAAGCACGTGGGGCTGAACGTGGCGATGGATCCATTGATGACCTTCACCTACGTCGGCGCCACGGGCGGAATGGTGATCGTCTCGGCGGACGATCCGGGAATGCACTCGTCGCAGAACGAGCAGGACAACCGCAACCTGGCCAAGTTCGCCCGAGCACCCTTGTTCGAGCCGTCCGACAGCCAGGAGGCCTATGACTTCACGCTCGCCGCGTTCGAAGCCTCCGAGAAGTTTCGCGTGCCGGCGATAATCCGACTGACCACGCGAACCAGCCATTCGTCCACGCTCGTGGACCTGGGCGATTTTGCGCCGAAACCGCGCGAGCTCATCCCCTACAAGCGCGACATCTCTCGCCACATCCCCGTACCGATGTTCGCTCGCGGACATAGGCTGAACGCGCAGAAGCGCACGGCGGAGATGGAGGCGGCGTCGTGCGCGTCGCCGCTGAACCGCATCGAGAAGGGGCGAGCGGACTTCGGCATCGTGACGAGCGCAGTTGCCTATCAATATGTCAAAGAGATATTCCCGGAGTTCTCCATATTGAAGCTTGGCTGGACGAATCCCCTCCCGAAGGGGCTGGTGCGCGAGTTCGCCAAGTCCGTGGAGAAGCTGGTCGTCGTCGAGGAGCTTGACCCGTTCCTGGAGGATCAGATACGCGCGATGGGCATTGCCGTGGTCGATCACTCCACGGAACTGAACATGCTCGAACTCAACGCCGACCGCGTCCAAAATCTCCGCCACGAACTAGTAGGCGACGTGCCGGAGGCGAAGAGGCAGACGCCGGCCTCCGACCTGCCGACGCGTCCGCCGGTGCTTTGCGCCGGGTGCGGACACCGCGGCGTGTTCTACGTGCTGCACAAGCTCGGAGCCACGGTGACCGGCGACATCGGCTGCTACACCCTCGGAGCGTTCCCGCCCTTGAACGCCATGGACTCCACCATCTGCATGGGCGCCTCCATCGGCAACGCGGCGGGAATGCGCAAGGCGGGGTTGAAAGGACGCATCTGCGCCGTGCTGGGAGATTCGACATTCTTCCACTCCGGCATGACGGGCATACTTTCTGCGCTCTACAACGGCACTCCCGTCACTACCGTGGTCCTCGACAACCGCATCACCGCCATGACCGGACACCAGGACAATCCCGGCACGGGCAAGACGCTCGCCGGCGACGCTGCGCCGGTCACGGAGATCGGCGACATTGCCAAGGCGATGGGCTACAAGAAGGTCGTGAAAGTCTCGGCGGACGACCTCGGCGGACTCGAACGCGTCTTGACCGACGCCATGGACGGAGACGAGGGCGCGCTGATCATCGCCTATGCGCCTTGCCGCATCGCGGCGAAGCTGACGAAGGCAGGACTTTGCGAGGTCGATGCGGAGAAGTGCAAAGCGTGCGGAGCCTGTTTCAAGATGGGCTGCCCGGCGATGACGCGCGGCAGGGAGATTCGCCCTGGCGCATTCCAAATGGTCATCGACTCGACACAGTGCGCAGGATGCATACAGTGTGGACAGGTCTGCAAGTTCGGTGCGATCAGGCGCGTCAGGTAGGATGGAAGCCGTCGTTCTAAAGCCGGGACGCGAGAAGTCCCTGCTGCGCCGTCATCCTTGGGTGTTTTCCGGCGCGGTGGCATCCGAGCCGTCTGTCGCGCCGGGTGCGACCATGGCGGTGCGCGGCGCGGACGGCGACGTGCTTGGCTACGGTTCGTGGTCGCCGCTCAGCCAGATCCGCGTGAGGATGTTGGCGTTCGGACGTGACACCGTGCCAGACGCGGACTTCGTGCGGCGGCTTGTCGCGGCGTCTGTTGCCAGGCGTGCCGGGTGCGGCGCGGCGCGGCTTGTAAACGCGGAGAGCGACGGGCTGCCCGGCGTCGTGGCCGACCTGTATTCCGGCTGGGTGGTCTGTCAGTTCACGTCGGCCGGCGCAGAATACTGGAAATGGACGATCGCCGACGCGTTGATGGAGTTCCTGCCCGGATGCCGTGGCGTCGCGGAACGGGCTGACGCCGATGTTCGCGCCCGCGAAGGACTTGCGCGCGGCGGTTTTGCCGTCCTGCGCGGCGAAGAGCCGCCAGAATTCGTCGAGATAGACGAGAACGGCCTTCGGTTCCTCGTAGATGTGCGCAACGGACACAAGACGGGTTTCTATATGGATCAGCGCGACGCTCGCGCGGCGGTGCGATCGCTCGCGTCGGGACGCGAAGTGTTGAACTGTTTCTGCTATACGGGCGGCTTCGGCGTGGCGGCGGCGGCTGGTGGCGCGAGGTCGGTCGTGAACGTGGACGTATCCGAGCCGGCGCTCGCCTTGGCGCGCCGCAACCACGAATTGAACGCGCAGACCTCCCAAACCCTTCAAACATCTCAAACCCCTCAAACCTTTGTCTGCGCCGACGTCTTCAAGTATCTCAGGACGTGCCGCGACGAGGGGCGGAAGTTCGACATGGTCGTCCTCGATCCGCCGAAGTTCGCAGAATCGCGCTCGCAGGTGATGAAGGCTGCTCGCGGCTACAAGGATATCAATCTGCTCGCGATGAAGCTGCTGCGCCGAGATGGCGTCCTGGCCACGTTCTCTTGCTCCGGCGCGATCGACGAGGAACTGTTCCTGAAGATTCTCGCGGAAGCCGCGGCGGATGCCGGGAGGGATTTCCAGGTAATCGGCCGCACCGGACATCCGTTCGACCATCCTGTGTCGCTCGCCTTCCCGGAGGGGCGCTACCTCAAAGGCGAGATACTTGTTTGCAGGGGGTAGAGGGGCCGTCCGCCGTCATTCTGCATTGCATTTGCCAGTTTCGCCTCCCATGCCTCCCTGCTCCGCATAGCATTCATCTTGAGACCCTTCAAACCCCCTTAAACCTCTCAAACCCCTCAAGCCTCACAAACCTTTCAAACACTCAAACCCCTCAAACAACCAAACCTTCCCATGAAAAGCCTGACAGCCGACCAACTCCGCGAAATGTATCTGAAGTTCTTCGAGTCGAAGGGGCACGCCATCATACCCGGCGCCTCTGTCATCCCGGAGAACGACCCTACCGTGCTCTTCACGACGGCGGGGATGCACCCGCTCGTCCCGTATCTCATGGGACAGATGCCGCATCCCGCCGGCACTCGCCTCACGGACGTGCAGAAGTGCGTGCGCACCGGCGACATTGACGCCGTGGGCGATGCCGCGCATCTGACGTTCTTCGAGATGCTGGGCAACTGGTCGCTCAACGACTATTTCAAGAAGGAGGCGATATCGTGGAGCTTCGAATTCCTCACGCAGCACCTCGGTTTCTCCCCCGAACAGCTCAGCGTCACCGTTTTCGCCGGCGAGGACGGCATTCCCGCCGACGACGAAGCGGCGGCCATATGGCGCGGACTTGGCATCCCCGACGAGCGCATATACCGTTTGCCGCGCGAAGACAACTGGTGGGGGCCGGCCGGCACCACGGGCCCGTGCGGACCAGACACCGAGATGTTCATCGACACCGGCAAGCCCAAGTGCTCGGACGCCTGCCGTCCGGGCTGCCACTGCGGGAAGTTCATAGAGATATGGAACGACGTCTTCATGCAGTACAACAAGAACGCGGAGGGCAAATACGAACCGCTCGGCCGCCACAACGTCGATACCGGCATGGGCGTCGAGAGGACGATCTGCATGATGTCCGGCGCGCCCACGGTCTATGACACCGAGATATTCGCGCCGATCATGGGCGCGATCAAGGAACTCGGCGCCGACGAGGCCGAGCTCGGCATTTCCGCAGACGAAGTGCTGAAGGCCCGCCGCATCGTGGCGGACCACATGCGGACGGCGACGTTCATCCTGTGCGATCCGAAGGGCGGCGTGAAGCCCGGCAACGTCGGCGCGAACTACGTCCTGCGCCGCCTCATCCGCCGCGCCGTGCGCTATGGACGCCAGCTCGGCATCGCGCCCGGTTTCACGCCGAAGCTCGCGGAGGTGATTTCGAGCAAGTATGCGCACGTCTATCCCGAGCTGGCGGAAAATCTCGCGCAGTGCAAGGCCGATCTGGAGGCGGAGGAGAATCGCTTCACCCAGACTCTCGACA
This sequence comes from uncultured Verrucomicrobiota bacterium, assembly GCA_946615875.1. Lineage (GTDB taxonomy): Bacteria > Verrucomicrobiota > Kiritimatiellia > RFP12 > UBA1067 > UBA1067. The sequence goes on from CAMOIK010000070.1 coordinate 9,422, forward strand.
AGGGCGAGGCCATGTTCAACAAGGTCGCCGAGCAGCTCAAGGCGCACGGCCAGTCGCAGATCTCCGGCAAGACCGCCTTCAAGCTCTACGACACCTTCGGCTTCCCGTTCGAGATGACGCTGGAAATGGCCGACAAGGCGGGGCTTGCCGTTGACAAGGAGGGTTTCGAGGAAGCGAACCGCAAGCACCAGGAGCTGTCGCGCACCACCTCTGCCGGCTCATTCAAGGCCGGGCTTCAGGACAACAGCGAGGTCGTGACGCGGATGCACACGGCCACCCACCTCCTGCACGCCGCGCTCCACAAGGTGCTGGGGCCGACCGCCAACCAGAAAGGCTCCAACATCACTCCGGAGCGCCTGCGCTTCGACTTCACCTGGCCCGAGAAGATGACCGACGAGCAGATCAAGGAGGTGGAGAGGCTCGTCAACGGCTGGATCGCCCAGGGCATAGACGTTACGAAAAAGATGACCACCGTCGAAGAAGCCAAGGCGGAAGGGGCGATGGCGCTCTTCGGCTCGAAGTACGGAGACCAGGTTTCGCTCTACACGATCGGCGACGTATCCAAGGAGATCTGCTCCGGCCCGCACGTGGCGAACACGCGCGAGCTCGGTTCCTTCAAGATACAGAAGGAGCAATCCTCCTCCGCAGGCGTCCGTCGCATCAAGGCGGTCATCGGAAACATGTGAAGAAGCCGCGAGGGAGGGACGCCATGAGGATGTTGCGCGCAGAACTGCTGGCCCTGGCGCTGGCCGCCGGCCTCGCCGCCCGCGGCGACGTCAGGCTGAAGGGGTATCTCGGCGAACGCCTGGACGCCATGATCGCCAACCACGTAGCCGCCACGGACATCGACTACATAACGGCTCCATTCCTCGAGAAGACCGAGACGAAGGGCTGGTGGCAGTCGGAGTTCTGGGGCAAGTACATGCACTCCGCCGTGCCGTATGCGGCGTATTCGCACTCTCCGAAGATCGCCGCCGACATCGAGCGCGGCATCGGGCGGATGCTCGCGTCGCAGGAGGCAGGCGGCTATATCGGCAACTATCCCGACGCGCTGCGCTGCGGCGAAGGGTGGGACGTGTGGGGCATGAAGTACAC
>CAMOIK010000071.1 GCA_946615875.1 uncultured Verrucomicrobiota bacterium
GCCGTCCACGTGTATGTTTTCGCCGCCGAAGCGGACAGCGCCAGACCAAACGCAGCGCACAACGCGCCGACTGCTCTTAATAGTGCTTTCATCGTGGTTTAGCTCCTTTGTTATGTCGCGGGACAATCCCCACGCAACATAAATTGTAGCATTACGGCGCGAAGTTTTCAGGCAAAATCTATCTGCGTTTTTCGGCAGTGCGGCAGCGGACATCCTTCCGTCTCGCCGCCCCGGCTAGCGCGGGACCGTCCTCCGAGCGCCCATGCTGCGGTATTCGCTCATGGTCTTGCCGAAGCGCTTGACGAAGACGTGCTCCATGTAGGACTCCGAGCTGTAGCCGCAAGAACGCGCGATTTCGCGGTGCGAGAGCCTTGTGCCGGAAAGCAGCGTCTGCGCGCGCGCCATGCGGGCGTTCTCGATGGCTTCGCGTACCGACATTCCGTTGATCTGCCTGTATCTGAGGTCGAGCAGACGGCGGGAAATGCCGAGCATTCCCGCGATGATGTCGGAATTGAGTCCCCGGCAGGCGCGATCGGCGATTATTTCGTCGGCCCGCCTGACCAGCCTGCCGGAAGGCGCGCACGGCGCTGTGGACATCCTGTCCGTTACCGTGACGGAGCCGCCCACCAGTTGATGGGCCGGGACCCGCTCGCCATCCATCAGCAACGCCAGCGTCTTGGCGGCGAGATGCCCCTCGCTCTCGAAATCGGGCCGTATGCTGGAGAGAGAAGGCCGCGTGTGGATGCAGAAAATCGGGTCGTCGTCAACGCCAAGGACCGCCAGATCGTCCGGCACGCGCACCCCGCCTTCCGCGCAGACGCGCAGAACGGCGTCGGCGCAATGGTCGTTCGACGCGAACACGGCCGCCGGTTTCGGCAGCTTCCTCAGCCATGCGAGGAGTTCATCCCTCTGCCTTTTCGCGTCGCCCTGGAATATGCGGACGTTGCGGCGGCCTAGGAGGCGCAGCTCGCGCGCGAAGAACGCCCCCCTGTCGCGGGACCATGCGCGGTCGGCGAATGCGCCGACGAAGCCGAACGATTCGTAGTTGCCGATTTCCGCGAGGTGCTGGGCGGCCTTGCGTCCTATGGCCTCGGAATCCAGCGACACGAAAGCACATTTCGCCCCTCGCCGCGCGTAGCGGCGGAGGTCCAGCGGGAGGTCGATGCCCACGGCGGGGATCTTGCGCGAGACGAGGAATGCGAGCGCATCTTCGTCGAAACACGGCTCGTATCCGGCCAGGCCCGGGCGGGTGTTGATGCCGCACACGACGCCGTCAACAGCGTCCGCCGGGAAATCCCTGAAAAGCTGCGAACCGAACGAATGCCGCACTATCCGCAAGTCCCACTCGACGCCGCTCTCGCGGACGTGTCGCATTATGCCGTTGTATTCGTCCACTCCCTCGCGGTAGGCGAACGGCAGGGCGACTACCACGACGGGCGGTTCGCGCCGACAACTCTTCGCATGGTTTGCCATCGCCGCGTATTATACCAAAACCCGCGCGTTCAGGGAAGCAGCCGGAAGTCCGGCATATAGCCGTGGATGCGGTGCGCCTGGAAAGTCTCGGCGTATCTGCAGCCGCATTGGATGCCGCGAAAACGCGCCCACGTCCGCGCCTCCTCGGCGAAATCTGTGCAGCCAAACTCCGACATGTACGGGAACTGGCTCTTGTGGAAGTAGATGCCCTTGAGCTTTTCTTCGCATTCTTCGGAGATATCGACATAAACCTCCGGCAGGTAGTTTATGCCGTATGTCGGCTCCCAGTAGAAAAGCGAAACCTTCTTGGCGCACGGCTTCTCGCTGGAGCGCTGGTTCCTTCCCGGCAGGGAGAGCAGCATCTCTCGCACGAGGCGCGAGGTCATGGCGTGGTCGGTCGATTCGTCCGCCGGGTTGTGGGTGAAGATCACGTCCGGATCGGCCCAGCGCATCGCGTCCAGCACCTGCGTGCGCGTCTCGTCGCTGTCGAAGAGCCTCTCGTCGTCGTTGCGCATGAAGCGCACCTCTGCGCCGTAGAGCGCGGCGGATTCGCGCATCTCGGCCTCGCGGACGCGGCCGATCTCCTCTACGTCGGTCATCACGTTCGAGCCGGTGTTGCCGCTCGTCGTGAGAGCGATGAATATCTTGTGCCCCTGCTTCCTGTACTTGAGCAGCGTTCCGCCCACGGTCAGCTCGATGTCGTCAGGATGCGCGCATACCGCCAGAATGTTCATGCAGACTTCCCCTTTCTTTCGCCGCGGCGCATTATACCACGGGAGGCTTGGAATTTCAGGCACTATTCACCTTCGCTATCAGGCAAACGCCGCAGCTCGTCGATGATTCCGTCGAGGAGCGCCGTTCCCTCCGGCGTGCCGGAGAGGAGGTCCAGGGCGAAAGCGGCGATATGGCGGCCCTTGTCGCGCCGCATCTCGCCGAGATACAGGAAGCAGTCCTTCTTCCCTTCCCCGACGATGATCGGCCGCGACACGTCCGCGCCGCCCTCCGAAAGCGGCAGCGCCCCCTTCTTGACCATGCGGAAAAGGAGCGGGGTGAGCGCGCCCTCGTGCGGCAGGCCGGCCAGCTCCGGAGAGTCCTTCGCGAGCGCCGTCCCCACCTGCTCGCCCATCGACCACCAGCCGAGCGAGACGTTGGGCTTGCCGTCGCCGCCCGAGACGGTGAGCACGCGCCGTCCGCTGGCGAGCGCGTCTGCGGCGACGGGCGAACCGAACGGCGCGACGACCACGCGGGCGTCTGCGGCGGCGGGCGAAGCGGCATCGATCACGCCGTCGTAGAACCTTTCCATCGCGCCCAGCAGCGACGCGTCGGCGGCGATGCCGACGCCATTGCGCTTCGCCCTCGCCGGAAACAGCCAGAATTCCCATTCGTTCGCGGTGCCGTCGATCTCCGCCCTGAGAGTCGCCTTGACCGCCTTGGAAACCACCGGGACGACGAACGACACGCGCGCGACCGGCCGAGCATTCCCTTCCGGCATGTCTGCGAGAGGCTCGACACCCTCCAGCAACGTAGCGCCGTCGGCCGACAGGCGCCAGCGCAGCACGGCGCCGCGCTTCGGCGCGCCGTCGTAGTTGGCGAAAAAGAACGTGGCCTCGCGCTTCTCGCCGGCCTGGGCCACGGGGCAGTCGGGCGAGAAATCGGCCAGCACCGCGCTCGTGCCGTTGAACATCGCGAACCGCTCCGGGGAAAGTCCGCCCTTCTTCGTCTGCCAGAACGGATCCAGGAGCCCCTGCGCCGAGTGTATGGCGCCGTTGGCGACCGCCACGTCCACCACGGTCCAGAAGCAGTAGCCGTCGCAGAACGGGTCCTTGCGGGCCGATTCGATGCCGCGCTTCTGGTAAACGCCCTGCAGCGTGTGCTGGGCGTCCTGCAAAGCGTCGCCCCAGGCGAGATCGAGTCCGCGCGCGGCCAGCCATGCGGCGCGGTCTTCGCGGGAGTCCGGCGGGAGCCACGCGCCGGTGTAGAGCGGATTGAGCCGCGTATCCTGCTTGACGCAGAGATTCAGGTATTCGTGGCATACGAACGGCCTTTCGGGCGCCAAGGAGCCGCGCGGCCACACGTCGCGAGGGCCGGAATCGTAGTCCGAGTTGCCCGGGTCGTTGCATCCGTCGTCGTCGCCGCACTCCAGCCAGCACGGCCTGTCGCCGTCCTGGTGGATCACGAGCCTGTCGGGATCGGTGCGCTTGACGAAGGCGTACATCTTCTTTTCGACGTACGGTCCGAGCCGTCCCTCGTTCCCGCCGCAGTACACGGCGAACGAAGGATGGCGGGAGTAGTGCGCCTGGAGTTCGCGCAGGTCGCGCAGCGGATCGAACGTGAACGCCTCGGTCGGGATGTCGGTGTAGTATGGCAGCTCCGCCTGGACGAGGATGCCCGCCTCGTCCGCCGCCTCGAAATACTCCGGCACTTCGCAGTGGGTGTGGAGGCGCACGAAGTTGAAGCCTGCCGCCTTCGCCTTTCTCAGGTGCTCCAGGTGCGTCTCGCGGTCTGGCGGCGGCAGGCCCGTGAGCGGATACACGCTGTCGTCGCCGAACCCGCGCATGAAGCACGGATGGCCGTTGAGGTAGAACTCGCCGCCGCGCACCTCCAGCTTGCGGACCCCGAAGCGCTCGCGCCACGTGTGCACGACCGCGCCGGCGCCGTCCAGCAGCGAGATTTCAGCCCAGTAGAGGTCGGGGCGCTCGGGCGACCACGGGCGGAAGTCGCGGAGCGGCAGCCGCACCACCGTCTCGCCGCCGACGCAGGCCGGGGACGTCGCCGAAACGCCTTCGACGGCAACGCGCACGCGATGCGAGCGCGTATCGTCGCCCGCGACGGTCACGTGGGCCTCGGCGGCGCGCGCGTCGAAGTCGCCGCGCACCCATGCGTAGTCTATGCGGGTCTCCGGCGTCGCCTCGATTTCGACGTCGCGGTATATTCCGCCCCAGCGGTGGACGTTGCTCATCAACCCCTTGCGGGACGGCAGGGCGTTGCTGGCGCACGCGACGATGCGGTTGGTCGCGCCGGGCTTCACGAACGGCGTGATGTCGTATTTGTAAGTGCCGCAGTAGGTATCGACCCACGCGACGGGATGCTTGTTCACCCAGAACCAGCCCTGCGACTTCACGCCGCCGATCTTCAGCCACACCTTCTTCCCGGCCCAGTCCCGCGGCAGCGCGACGTCCTTGCGATACCATCCCTCGCCGACATAGACGTGGCGCAGCATCTTCGGGCTGGAATCCCAGAGCGGATCCCACGGGATGCCCATGCCCGGTTCGCCCACGCCCTGCGCCTCCCAGGCGCCGGGCACGCCGATCTTCCGAGCGTTCGCCCACGGCGCATCCACGCCGAACCTGCGCTCGCGCGGCGTCGTCTCGTCCGTCATCGCGAACGGCGTCCTGGTGTGGAGATAGCGGCGCGGGAACAACTTCGGCTGGGCGACGAAGTCCCATTCGCCGCGCAGGGAGATCACGTCTGCGGAAGCCTCGCGCCCGACCTGGTTCACCACGGCGGGGAGCGGCTTTATCCCCGCCCAGCAATCCACGCCGCGGAGCTCCTCTTCGGCGGGGGCGGCGGCGGCCGAGCAGGCGACGAGCGCGGCGCACGAAAGGACGGCGGTGCGCGAGCCGGCGAGCGCGTAGCACAGGATGTAGGCGAGGAATGCCACGAACACCCAGCAGCTGGAGAGTATGCCGAAGCGGTCCGTCACAAGCCCCACGAACGCCAATAGAGCGCCGCCGGAGACAAGCGACATCGTTATGCCCGAGGCGACGGGCGCCAGCTTCCCCAGACCCTCCGTCGCCAGGTTGAATATGCCGCCGAACATCACCGAAATGCCAAGCCCGCACAGCGTCATCAGTATCGCCGGCAGCGGGAGCGCCACCGGCGCGAACGGTATCGCGACGCGGACGAACGGCACGCTCGCCGCCGCCGCCAGCAACACGATGCAGAATGCCGCGGCCGAAGCGACCATGGCGCGCGGCGAGACGCGGTTGCCGAAGACCCCTGCGCCGAAGCGGCCGATCATCATGGCGGCGCAGTATGCGGAGACCATGGCGCCGCCCACCACGGCCCCGGAGTAGGCCGGGGTGCCCTCGGCGGTGAGGTAGAGGTTCACCATGTTGCAGATGCCGCACTCCACCGGCTCGAAGAGGAACATAGCGAGCGCACCGAGCGCGAAATGCCGGAACCTGAACGCGGCGGCGACGTCGCGCCACGGCGACGGGGCCGACGGCTCCAGATGCGGCTCGGGCATCCCGGCCTTGAAGACCGCCGCGAAGCCGAGCACGAGTAAGACGAGCGCGGCGGCCTGGACCGGCAGTGCGTCCAGCACGTTCGCCCCGGCCACCTCGCCGCCGATCAGCAAGCCGAGCAGCAGCGGCGAAGACATCCCGCCGATGGAGTTGAACGTGCCGCCGTACTGCACCAGCCTGTTGCCGCCCATGCCGCCGCCGCCGAGCGTATTCAGCATCGGATTGACCGCGACGTTCAGCATGCACATCGAAAGGCCTGCGACGAACGCGCCCGCCACGTACACGGCGAACGACGCGGCGAACCCCGCGGCGATCTGCATCCCGACCCCCGCCACGCCCACGGAGACCGCCGCCAGCGTCGTGAAGCGGTATCCTTTTCTTTTCAGGAGCATACCGCACGGCAGCCCCATGAAGAGGTATGCGAGGAAGTTGGCCGCGGCGCCGAACTGGGAAAGCGCGTTCGACGCGCCGAACTGCGCCTTGACGACGGCGGCGAGCGGCCCCGTGAACATGGTGACGAACCCCACCATGAACGCCATGCCGAACATGGCGGCTATCGCCAGACCCTTCCCTTTCATGGCTCGTCGCACCGGTAGAACTCTATGGCCTCGTCGGATACCTCGATGCCAAGGCCGGGCTTGGTCGGCACGGTAGCGTAGCCGTCCACAGCAGGTATGTCGTCCGGCACAAGGTCGTGGCGGATGGGTGTGTCCTGCTCGCAGTACTCCAGAAGCTCCGCGTTCGGAATGGAAGCGATGATCTGGAGCGACGCGGCCTCGACGATGCCAGAGCTCCAGCAGTGCGGCACCACGTTGATGGCGTTCACCTCCGCGTAGCTCGCGATGCGCGACGCCTCGGTGATGCCGCCGCAGCGCGTGATGTCCGGCTGGATGAACCCGAGTTTGCAGTAGTCGATGAGCTGCTTGAAGCCGAAGCGCGTCGTCTCGTTCTCGCCGCAGACGATGCGCACGGAGGTCGATTCCTGTAGCCGCTTGTAGCCAAGGTAGTCGTGCGGCCAGAGAGCCTCTTCGACCGCGTATGGGTTGTACTTCTCGATGGCCTTCACGAGCTGTATGCGGGAGGCAACGTCTATCGTCACCTTGTCGGATGGAATGTAGCCGATGTCGAAGATGAGGTCGATGTCGTCGCCAACCGCCTCGCGTGACGCCTTCACGAGCTTCACTTCGGTTGCGAGATCCTGCTCGAACCCGCCCCAGCCAAGCTTGATGGCCGTATAGCCCTTCTCCTTCCACTTGAGGGCCTCATCCTTCGCCTCGGCCTCGGTGTAGGGCATGAGCACGGAGGCGTAGCAGCGCACCTTGTCGCGGTACTTGCCGCCGAGAAGTTGCCAGATAGGCTTGTTGAGAGCCTTGCCGAGTATGTCCCAGATTGCGATGTCGATGCCGCTCATGGCCTGTATCGCCGCGCCATGGTTGCCGTAGAAGTTGCAGTGCAGGTACATGTCGTCCCATATCTTCTTGTAGTCGAACGGATCGCGCCCGACGACCACGTTCGCCAGCCCCTGGCACGTGCGGTGCGAGATTGGCGACTCGATGATCGACTTGATCACCCACGGCGCGGAATCGACCTCGCCGTAGCCGACGATTCCCTCGTCCGTCGTGACGCGGACGATTATGCCGTCCTGCGCACTGTCGTTGATTTCCTTGATCTCGCCCTTCTGGCGGACAGGAATTGCCTCTACCTTGACAATCTTCATTTTCTATTTTCTCCTTTCAAGATTACCGATGACTACCCGCAAATCACCGCCTTGATCAGCCCGTCGGGATGCTTGTCGACCAGGTCTATGGCGGCTGGCAGATCTTCAAAGCCGAACCTATGTGTCACCATGTCGGCATTGTTGAACTTGCCCTGCGCGATAAGCTCCATGAGAGGCACCCAGGCAAGCTCGTTGTTAGTTCCACCACGCACCGTCAGCTGGCGGAAAATTACCTCGTCCGTCGGCAGCTCCATCTTCGTTCCAGCCGACGGTATGCCGTAGAGGTTCACGACGCCGCCTGAGGCGCAGAGCTTCACGGCGTTCGCAAACGTAGCAGCTGCGCCAGCCGCGTCAATCGAAAGATCGACGCCGATCCCGTCTGTCTCGTCCTTCACGACCTTTTCGAGATCCTGCTCCTTGACGTTGACCACGACGTCCGCCCCGAAATGCTTCGCGTCTCCGAGCCGCGAGAGGTTGCGCCCCGCCGCAATCACCTTCTTCGCGCCGTAGCACTTCACCGCCTGGATGAACGAAAGCCCGGCGACGCCCACGCCCTGCACGAGCACGGTCGCGCCCATCGGCGGCGGATTGCGGTAGATGGCGCCGAACGGACAGATCGAAGCCTCCAGAATCGCCCCCTGCTCATCGGTCATCGAATCAGGCATCTTCCGGCAGCAGTTGTCCGGCACCGCCACATACTCGGCGTACCCGCCGTCAAACGGAGGGAAGCCGATCTCGCCAGCTTCCGGGCAGAGGTGCTTGTTGCCCGTGCGGCACTTCACGCAGATGCCGCAGCCGACCGACGTCTCGACAACCACGCGATCGCCGACTTTGACGCCCTTCGCCCCTGCTCCCAGCTCAACCACTTCGCCGCATATCTCATGGCAGAGGACGCCCGGCGGAGTCCAAGCGCCGAAACGCCCGCGGATTATCGATACATCCGTCGAACAGACGCCCGCCACGCGAACCTTTATGACAACCCAGCCTGGCCTCGCCACCGGATCGGGGTATCCCCTGTCCAGCCTGATCTTGTCCTTGCCCTCCCAAACCCAAGCGCGCATGTTTTATTCCTCGCCTTGCCATTGCCTGATTGTGAAGAAGTCGATGTCACTCGGATAGTCGAAGAGGTTCTCAAGCCCCGACTCCGCAACGAAGTAGTCGTTCTCCACGCGTATTCCGAAGTCGCCCTCGAAATACAGCCCCGGCTCTAACGTGCATACCGATCCGCTCTTCAGCGTCGATTCGTCGCCAAGCTCGAAAGCCGGCTTCATGTACGGCTTCGGGCCGATGAGATGCCCAACATGATGCGGCATCTTGCCGCCGTAGCCGATGGAAGCGAGAAACGACTCGATGTCTTTCTTGACGTCTTCGCAGCGAACTCCGGCGCGAACATTCCGCTCGCACCGCGCCTGGCACTCTATGACGGCATCGTAAGCCTTTCGCTGACGCGGCGACGGCTCGCCGAAGAAGAACGTGCGGCATGTGTCGCTCCACACATCGCCCCGGCGGACGGACAGGTCGAGTATGAACGCGTCGCCCTCCCTGAACGCATAGTCGGTTGGCGGGCCCTCTATCGAACCGGAGCGCGCACCGCCCACGAAATCGCCGATGAACTCGTGCGGCTCGCAGCCGCATGCGCGGTCCACCGCCGCCGCGACAAGCACATAGGCGTCGCGCTCCGTCATTCCGGCCCGCAAGGCGCCGCGCAGCGCATCGTATGCGGCGCGATTGGCTTCCAGCGCCCTCTCAACTTTCCTTCGCACGGCGTATCATCTCCTTGTAGCCCATGAACATCGCGCTTGTGTCGTTCTTGATCGCCATGAACTGCACGCCTCGCCTCTTCCACACGTCGAAACGGCTTTCCGTATAGCAGCCGAGCATTATGCCTTTCTCGCGAATCTTGCGGCAGCATTCGTCGAACGTCGCCGCCACCTCCGGGTCGTCGAACTGTCCGGGCCTGCCCATGGAAAGCGTGAGGTCGTAAGGCCCGACGATAATCGAGTCGATTCCCGGCACTTCGAGGATCCTGTCGAGCCGCTTGGCGGCGTCGATGTGCTCCAGCTGAATGATGACGAGCGGGTCGTGCGCCGACGCCTCGAGATACTTTTCGAAGTCGTCCGCGCCGTAGTTGAAGCCGCGCCGCGGCCCGAACCCGCGCGTGCCGCCGTGGACCGGGTAGCGGCAATACGACACCGCGCGCGCGGCGTCGCGCTCGTCCATGACCATCGGAACGATTATCGCCGCCGGCGCGAAGTCGATGACGTTCTTTATTTCCGTGTGGTCGCAGGACGGCACGCGGTAGAACGTGGCGACGCCTGTGCCGCGCGCGGCCATCATGTGCAGCATAGCCCGCTCGCGCTGGAACTCGCCGTGCTCCCCGTCGAGCCACACGAAATCGAAACCTGCCGCGCAGGTAAGCTCCGTCACCGCGGGGTCGGCGAACGTGACGGCCGCGCCGAGAGGCGTGAGCCCCGCGCGTATCTTCTCCAAAAACCTTTCAAGTCCGTTTGTCTCCATCGGTTCCCTTTCATGCTTTCGTCATTCATATGATAACATTTCCCGTCATCGTTTTTCGGCAACAACAGCCTGCGTTTTTTGATTTTCGATTTTTCGATTTACCCCCTCCCCAAATCCAAATCCCAAATCGCCAAATCACCAAACCTCCCTCCCGCGCGGCGGCGGAAAGCTGCATGGCAGCGAGGAGGAGGCTTCCCGTCACGGCGGGGAGCCTCCTCGCGTTTCATGCGGACCGGCAAACGCTTGACGCGGGGCATTGCCACATGGGCGGCTCGCCTTGCCACTCCAGCAATCGCGCGGGCTCGCAAAGCCGCACGAACGAGCCGCATGTCAGGTAGTCGATTTTCGCCTCGCGGTCGTGCGCGATGCGCATATCCGGCGGACAGCGCCA
>CAMOIK010000072.1 GCA_946615875.1 uncultured Verrucomicrobiota bacterium
GCCCGGTCCGGCAGGCGGGACGTCCGGTAAATTTCGACAGGAGGCGGGAAATGATGAGAAGAAGACGAAAAGGCCGCCCAAAAACAATGGAGAATATGGTATAATATGCGCCATGCGAGTGGTTTTCATGGGATCTGCCGCCGCCTCGGCGGTATGTCTTCGGGCGTTGCTTAGAGAAGGCGACCTCGAAGTAGTGGGCGTCGTCACCCAGCCGGACAGGCCGGCCGGGCGCGGCAAGATGCTGTCCCAATGCCCCTGCAAGGCATTCGCGCTTCTGCACGGAGTCAAATCTGTAATATCCCCCGAGGACGTGAACAGCCCCGCGACGATGGCGCAGCTCTACGCCTGGCATCCGGACGTGATCGCCGTGGTGGCGTTCGGGCAGTTCCTGCGCAAGCCGCTGCTGGAACTGCCGCGCCATGGATGCGTCAATTGCCACTTCTCCCTGCTGCCCAAGTATCGCGGCGCGTCGCCAGTAGTGGCGGCGATCGCGGCCGGCGAGAAGCTCACGGGCGTGACGGTCATGCGCATGGGCGTGGGCATGGACGACGGCCCGATAATGATGCAGGCGTACGAGCCGATCTACTCCGACGCTACCGGCGGCAAGCTCATGGACGATCTGGCGACCGTCGGCGGCGTGACGCTCGCCAAGGCTCTGCGGCTGATGGCGCAGGGCAAGCTGCCGCCGGAAGTGCCGCAAGTCGAAGAAGACGCCACTTTCGCCCGGAAGCTGAAGAAGACGGACGGGCTGATCGACTGGTCCGCTCCGGTGCTGGTCATCGAGCGGCGCATACGCGCCTACAGTCCGTGGCCGGGTTGCTACACCTTCCTGCCGGAACGGTTCCGCCGCAAGGGCAACAGCGGACGGCTCGCCGTCCTCAAGGCCGCTATCGTCTCCGAAATGGAGCCGGGCTGGGCGCAGGCCGCGCCGGGTTGCGTGTTGAAGAACACCAAATCCGGTCCGGTCGTGAAGTGCGGCGACACGGCGCTGATGCTGGCCGAAGTCAAGCCCGAAGGCTCGTCGGCGATGGGCGGCGGCGCATTCCTGATGGGCAGGCCGCTCGTCGAAGGCGAAATCCTTTCCTGAACGGCCAAGGCCGGCGGCTCACGACCCGCGCCCCGCAAAACCACTTCTCTCACTCAACCACCGGACATTCAAATGGATAGAGACGCAACAATAGCGAAGATAAAGGAACTCATCGTATCGAGCCTCGATCTGGAAGGCGTGTCGCCGGACGACATCGCCACCGACGACGCGCTGTTCGGCGACGGGCTGGGACTGGACTCGATCGACGCGCTGGAACTCGGAATGGCGATGCGCAAGGCGTTCGGCGTCGCGTTCTCCAAGGATCCGGCCGTGAACAGGAAGGTGTTCGCGTCGGTGGCGTCGCTCGCGGACTACATAATCGGAGAAAAGCCATGACCAAGCAGGAGATAGAGAACACCATCCGCGACATCCTCGTGGCGGACTTCGAGGCCGACCCGGCCAAGCTGAAGCCGGATACGAACCTCTTCACGGAGCTGGACCTCGATTCGATCGACGCGATCGATCTCGTCGTGCGCCTCCAGCAGGAAACCGGCAAGAAGGTCGATCCCGAGGACTTCCGGCAGATCCGCACCCTCAAAGACGTGACCGAAGCCGTCGCAAAGCTGGTCGGCGCCGCGGAGTAGCGGCGCCGAGGGCTCGGCGCGCCGCGCGCCTCAATGTCAAACCCCCAGGCAGCCGCCATGCTCTCCGCCGCGTTCTGCGCCCTTTTCGGCCTTTCGCTGCTGCCAGGCCGCAAGCCGCTGTGCCTGCGCTTCGCCGAGCGCATATCCGGCGGCATAATGCCCGAAGGCGCGGAATGCTACTGCCGCCGCCTCACGTGGGCGTGGTTTTTCGTGCTGCTGTGCACGGCGTCCCTCGGACTCATGGACTGGCGGCTCTCTTTCGCCTCGCCGGCCATCGTGGCGCTTACGTTCCTCGTCGAGGGGCGCATACGCCGCCGACGCTTCTCGGCGACGTTCCACACAAGCGGCTCCACGGGCGGACCGAAGACGATAGTCAAGACCTTCGAATCGCTCGCCCGCGAAGTCGCGTGCCACCGCGACTTCTACCGCGCGCTCGCCGCGCCCGCGCCGGAGGCTGGCGGCGGAGACTCCCGCCTTGTATTCCTGGCGACGATCGAGCCGGGCCATATGTACGGGACGCTGTGGCGGGCGATGCTGCCAAAGGCTCTGGGATGCGAGATCGACCCGGAAGTGATACTCACGCCGGAGGCTCTGGTCGCGAAAATGAAGGCCTCCGGGCGCGTCTTCCTGGTGACCACGCCCTCTTTTCTCTCGCGCTTCCTGGCCTACTCCGGGCAATACGACGTGCCGCGAAACTGCGTCGAGATAACGACCAGCGGGGCTCTTCTGACGGCCGACGTCGCGAAACGCGCCCGCGAGGTGTTCGGCGTCACGCCACGCGAGATATTCGGCGCCACCGAGACCGGCGGCGTGGCGTGGCGGCGACAGGAGGCCGGCGGGGAACCGTGGCGCGTGTTTGACGCTGTCAAGGTCGATGCCGACAGGGAGGGCCGCCTGGTGGTGCGCTCGCCATACTCCGTGCGCCGACGCTACGTGATGGGCGACGCCGTGAAACTCGCTCCCGGAAAGCGGGAATTCGCGCTGCTCGGGCGCGTGGACAGGCTGGTCAAAATCAACGAGGAGCGGGTCGATCTCGCCGAGATGGAAGAGAATATCCGCGCCATGGGATTCCGCGACTGCGCTCTCGCCGCGCTGGAAAGCGAGCGCGGCCCCTTCCTCGCCGCGCTGCTCGTGGCCGGCGAAGACGGGAAGACGCGCTCCGCGCTGGAGCTGCGCGCGATGATGCTCGGCGCATTCCCCAAGGGAACCGTGCCGAAACGCTTCAGATACGCCCAGGAGCTGCCCCGCAACGCACAGGGCAAGGTCGTCGCCGCCGAAGTCCGCGCCAGGCTGGAGAGCGCGTTGGCAGAGCCGGTCGTATCCGAAGCGGTCCGCACGGCCGACGCTTTCCGCGCAACGCTGCACTTCGACGGCTCGGAGCCATACTTCCGAGGGCACTTCCCGTCTTTCCCGCTGCTGCCGGGCGTGGCGCAGCTCGGCCTGGCCGCGCAGTGGGCGGCGATGCTCGTCGGCGACGCCACGCGCAAGGCGAAGGCAGTGAAGAAGATGAAGTTCACGCACGTCATCAGGCCCGGCGACGAAGTGCAGGTGGCGCTGGCGCTGCGCAACGGCCGGGAAGTGGCCTACGAATATTCCAAAGGAGGCGTCCAGTGCTCGTCGGGTGTGCTTGTCTTCTGATGGCCGCCGCGTTCGCGACGGAAGTGCCGCCGCTCGTGCGCGAGCGCCTGGCATCGACAAACGAGACCAGCGGATCGTTCGTCCAGACCAAGCGCCTTGCGTCCGGCGAGACGTTCGTGTCCGAAGGGCGCTGGAGAATGCGGCCCGGCGTGGATTTCGAGTGGCGCGTCACCGAGCCGTTCGACTCCGTCTTCTGGGCGGACGAAACAAGATACATATACTCCAACGAGGACGAAAAGGTGGAAAGGCCGCTCGCCGACCTCGCCGGATACGAGCACTTCAAGGGGGCGGGCGACGGCGACTTTTCGGCTTTCTTCAAGGCGTTCGACGCGCTCTACAAGGAGGATGCGGACGGCACGTTCCACGTGCTGGCGAAACCGCGAGACGAACGCCTCGCCCGCTTCCTTTCGCGCGTCGAGGCCGACGGCGTGACCACCGGGTGGGTGTTCCGCGCCACTTTCCCGGACTCCACCACGTTCGAGGTGAAGCTGCTGGAGAACCCCTAGGGCAAAGTCACGAGAGAGAGGAGACGACGCGGGACTCCACCGCGCCGTTTGCCAGCCTCGTAGAGATTCGGTCGCCGGGCGCAAGCGCGGCGGCGTCGCGCACGACGTTGCCGGAGGCGTCCGTGGTAAGGGAGTAGCCGCGCTTCAGCACCGCATACGGCGAAAGCAGTTCGAGCCGAGCCCTGTCGCGCTCCAAGCGCGAGGCGGCGCGTTCGCAGGCGAGCGCCAAAGAACGCGGCAGGCGCTCGGCCAGATGGCCTAGCCGCATGCTGGCTGTCTCGGCGGCGGTGCGCAGCGCGGCGGCGAGCGAGCGACCGTTCGCCTCCACGAGCAGCCTCGAGCGCTCCAATCGCGAACGCATCGCCGCCGCCAGAGAGCCGGAGAGCCTGTCAAGATGCTGCGCGGCGGCATCGACGCGGTTGCGCAGGCGCTCCGACATGGCGGCGGAGGCATCGGCCAGACGGCGCCGGACGTCGCCCAGGAGGGGGACGGCGATCTCGGCGGCGATGGACGGAGTCCCGGCGCGGACGTCGGCCACGAAGTCGCAGAGCGTGAAATCGGTCTCGTGCCCGACGGCGGAGATCACGGGGACGGGGCATCTGGCGATGGCGCGGACGAGGCTCTCGTCGTTGAAGCAGAAGAGGTCCTCGAAGGAGCCGCCGCCACGCGCGACGATGAGAAGGTCCGGCTTCCAGTCGCGCCCGGGTTCGGAGAAGTACGTGACGCCTGCGACGAGGGAGCGGGGCGCGTCCGCGCCCTGCACCTGCGCCGGGAAAAGGCGTATCTCCAGGTTGGGGAAGCGGCGCGACATGACGCCGCACATGTCGTGTATCACCGCGCCGGCGGGGCTGGTGACGATGGCGATGCGGCGCGGGAACTTCGGGAGCGGGCGCTTGCGTCCGCGGGCGAACAGCCCTTCCGCCTCGAGCTTCGCCTTCAGCGCCAGATACTTCGCCATCAGCTCGCCCTCGCCGGCGAGACGGATGCGCAGCACCACGAACTGGCACTCTCCGCGCTGTGGATACACGGACAGACGGCCGCGCACCTTGACGCGCCGCCCGTCGCAGAGCGCGTCTCGGCAGTCGCACGGGACGCGCGCGAAGAGGACCGCGCCGAGCTGCGCGCCGGCGTCCTTCAGGGCGAAGTAGCAATGGCCCGAAGGATAGCGGCGCCAGTTCGATATCTCCGCCTCAATGTCGATGGAGGGGAAACGGGCCTCGAGGCAGGTCTTCATCATCGCGACCACCTGCGAGACCGAATATACCGTGGGCATCTCCGCGCGCACTTCCGTTCCTCTCTGCCGCCGGCGGTCCGTCACCTCTTGGCGGCCCTCATGGAGCGTATCCCGACGGAAAGAATCGTGCCGACGGCGAAGAAGGCGCTCAACATGTTCGTGCCGCCGTACGAGAAGAAGGGAAGCGCCATTCCCTTGGTCGGCAGCGCCTCGCACACGACGCCGAGGTTGAACACCGCCTGGAAGAAGATCAAGAAGACCATGCCGAACGCCAGGTAGCGTCCAAGGCGGTCGGCGGCGGTCCGCGCGATCCAGACGCCCAGCGCGAAGAAGAGGCAGAAGAGGACGATCACGGACACGGTGAAAGGCAGCCCCAGCTCCTCAGCGCCGATGGCGAAGATGAAATCCGTATGGGCCTCCGGCAGATACAGGCACTTCTGCATGGAGTTCCGCAGACCCACGCCGTATATGCCGCCGCGCTGTATCGCGACGAGCGACTGCTCGGCCTGGTACGCGGCGCGCTCCGCGGCGGCGTCCGCCACGCCCGACGCCGCTGGATCGGCGAGGAAAGCCGGCGGGCCGCCCATGAAGGCGAAGATGCGCGCCATCCTGTTCGCGTTGGTGCAGACCTTGTAGCCCACGGCCGCGGCGCCGAGCAGCGCGAACGGCATGAAGTGCAGCATCCGCACGCCCGCCACGAACATCACGAGGAAGCCGGAGCAGGCCACGACCATCGTGGAGCCGAAGTCCGGCTCCAGCATTATGGGCAGCGCCATGAGGCCGATGAAGAGCGCGGGGCACATCGCGCCTCGCTTGAACTGCTCCACCCGCCAGCCAGCCTTGTCGAGGAAGACGGATACGATGACGACCGTGGCGAGCTTGGCGAACTCGCTGGGCTGGATGTTGAGCGGCCCCAGCCGTATCCAGCGGTGCGAGCCGTTGATCGCCTTCTCCCGGAAGACGAGCCACAGCAGAGCGAAGACGAACGCGTAGAAGAGGACGCTGAGCAGCCAGTTGTCGCGCCACTTGCGGTAGTCGAAGAGAGCCGTCGCCACCGCCACCACTATGCCGACGGCAAGATAGGCGAACTGGCGCTTCATGAAGAAGTATACGTCCCCGTGATGCAGCCGCGCCGCGTTCGCGCCGCTCGCGCTGGTCAGCACGACCAGGCCGAGCGCGACGAGCGCGGCCACGACGAGTCCGAACAGATACAGGCCGCCCCTCTTCATGGATTTGGGAACAGATGCGCCGGGCGTCGGTGGTTTTGAGAAGCCGAGAGGTTGAGAAGCCTTTGACGTCTCAACCCCTCGGCTTCGCCACCTCTCGGCGTTTCGCTACTGGGCATCCGCAGGCAGGCGGATCGTCTGGCCGGGGACGAGCTGGTCGGTGTCGCTCATGTTGTTGAGCTCGCGAATCACGGACGGATCGATGCCGAAGGAGATCGAGAGCGCCGTGATATCCTCGCCCTTTAGGACGACGTAGGGGATGTAGTCTCCGCCGGCATCCGCCGCAGGGGCGGCGGTGGCGGTGGCGGCGGCCGCATCGGCGGCGGGCGCGGCGGCGGGCTGGGCCGGCTCGACGACGGCGGGCTCTGCGACGGCAGGCTGCTCCACGACAGGCTCGGCCTTCGCGGCCGGCGCGACGGCAGGCTTCTGCTCGGCCTTCTTCACCGCAGGCGCGGGAGCGGCGGGAGCGGCGGAGGCGCCGCCGGCCTTGACGGGCAGAAGAATCTTCTGGCCGATGCGGATGTTGGCGTCCTTGAGGTTGTTGAGCGTCATGAGCTGCTTAGAGGTGACGCCGCTCTTGGCGGCGAGGCGGCTGACGCAGTCGCCGCTCTTGACGACATACTCCGTCGTGGCGCCGGTGTAAGGAGTGAACTCCTTCTTGGCGGCGGGCGCGACAGGCTCCGGCGCGGCGGCATACTTGCCGAGCTCGACCTTGGCGGGCAGCGTGAGCTTCTGGCCGACGCGGATGCCGTCGCCCTTGAGCTGGGGATTGGCCTTGCGGATGGAGTCGAGCTTCACGTTGAAGCGCTTGGAGATGAGGAAGAGCGTATCGCCCGGACGCACCACGTAGGTGGTGGTGTTCTCGCCGACGGCCGGGGCGGGCGTTTCCGCCACAGGCTTCGCGGCGGCGGGGGCGGCCGGGGCCACGGTGCACTTGCAGTCGGGCGCGCCGCAGGCGCAGGGGGCGTCGTGGATCGTGCCCGGCAGGCACTCGCAGCGAGGGGCCTCCTGCACGCCGATGTCGATGGCCGGCCCTTCCTGGCCGGAGACGGAAGCACCCTGCTTTTCGCCTTCGCCGACGGGCCTGACGTCCGGAGAAAGCACGGGCTTGGCGGCCTCGCCGCCGACTGGCGTCGCGTCGTTCTGCGCACCCCGCTTCGACGGCGGGACGTAGTTTGGATCCATGCAACCGGCGACGATGGCGACTGCCGCAGCGCCGAAGACTATTCCGAGCTTGTTCATCTTTTGTCTTTTCCTTTTTTGACGAGGTCCGCGAAGACGTCTCCGCGTTCCTCGAATCCCTGAAACTGGTCAAAACTCGCCGCGCCTGGAGAAAGCAGCACGCAATCCCCGGCCTCGACGTCCCGCAGAACGGCCCGCACGGCATTCTCCAAAGTGCCGCAGACTTCGCAATCCACGACGCCAGACCATGCAGAAGCGAACTTTTCTGCCGAGCGTCCTATAGTATACACTTTTCTTGCCCTGTCGCGCAAGGGGGTAATTGCTAATTTCGCATCGTCGCCCTTGTCCAGTCCGCCCGCTATGAGCCGCACCCTGCGGCCAGCCATGACGACGCCTGCGGCGAGCGCGGCGATGCTCGTGGCCTTGGAGTCGTCGATGTAGGCGACGCCATCGCGCACGAGCACGACATCCATGCGGTGCGGCAGCGGCCTGAACGCTGCGAACGCATTGCGCACCTTTGCATCGTCCAGCCCCGCAAAGCGCATGAGAGCGGCGGCGACGGCCCCGTTTCCTCGCAGTATGTCGTTGTCGAAGTACGAGCCCTTGAGGAGGTCGTCGACGGCCGGCGCGGAGCATTCCAGCCCATGGCTGGCGAAGCGTAGAAGGCGGCGCTTCAGCGCGTGATACGCTTCTGCCGAGCCGTGGCGGTCGAGATGGTCTTCCTGGAGATTCAGGATGGCGGCGGCCACGAACGCGTCTGGCGGCAGCTCGGTGGTCTCCATCTGGAAGCTCGAGACCTCGACGACCGCCCACTCCGGCGGGTCTGCGGCGAGCGCGACATCGCACACCGGCCTGCCGTAGTTTCCGCAGGGGACGCCGCCCAGCGCGTCGGCAACGAGCTTGACCACGCTCGATTTGCCCTTCGAACCGGTTACGGCGATCATTTTCACGCCCCGCCGCAAAAGCTCCTCCACGCCAAGCTGAAGTTCGCTTTTCAGCGGTATGCCGCGCCGTCTGCACTCCGCCATCCACGGATGGGAAAGCGGCACGCCTGGCGAAACCACCGCGAACGCGAAATCCCCGGCCGCCGGGAACGGCGCATCGCCCTCCAACACTGCGACGCGGCGCCCCTCGCGGCTCAAAAGCGCCTCGGCCGCCCTTCCGCTGCGACCGGCCCCCAGCACGAGCGCGTCCCCTGCGCCGTTTTCAAGGGCCGACGCAACGGCCGCGACCACCCTGTCCACGTCGGCGTCGGACATCCCAGAGCCCGTGGGCAGGCACACGCCGCGCCGGAACAACCCCTCCGCAACTTCGCCGCCGACGACTTCGCAGCCCTTGAACACCGGCTGGAGATGCAGAGGCTTCCAGACGGGGCGCGCCTCGATATTGGCGGCGGACAGGGCGGCGAGGACGGCGTCGCGCCGCGCCTCGTCGCGAAACAAGGCGACGGCGAGCCAGTTGTTCTCGCCTTCGACGGGCGGCAGCATCTCGAACCTGGCGGCATACGCCGCCTTGATTTCGCGTCTGCGCCCTATGAATCCCCGAAGCTTGCCGAGCTGCGCGAGGCCGACCGCCGCGAGGATGTTGCTCATGCGGTAGTTGTAGCCGATCTCCTCGTGCTGATACCACGGGAACGGCTCGCGGCTCTGCTGGCTGCGTTTGCGCGCGCGCGCCGCCACGCCTTCGTCGTCGGTCAGCAGCGCGCCGCCGCCGGATGTCGTCACGATCTTGTTGCCGTTGAAGGAATATATGCCGATTTCGCCCGCCCCGCCCGCAGGGAAGCCGCCGCGTTCGGCGCCGACCGCTTCCGCCGCGTCGCAGACGAACACGGCGCCGTATTCGCGGCACAGCTTCGCCACCCTCGCATAGTCGCAGCAGCGCCCGTAGAGATCGACCGTCACGACCATGAGACGGGCGGAGGGGGCGGCGTGCGCGGCCAGCGCCTTTTCCAGCAGCGACATGTCGATGTCGCCGGTGGCGTCGCTATCCACGAACACTATGCGCGCCCCGCGGTGCCAGGCTGGACCCACCGTCGCGATAAACGTCAGCGTCGGCGCTACGACCGTCCACGATGCATCCACGCCGTATTCCGCCATGGCCAAATCCAGCGCGGCGGTCCCGCTCGCCGTGGCGACTGCGAAACGCCTCCCCGAGAGGGCGGCGAGGCGGCGCTCGAACTCATCGACCATCGGACCGCACGGCGCCACGTAGCGGGAGTCGAACGCGGCCTTCACCGCCGCCCGCTCCTCTTCGCCCACGCACGGTGGCGATAGATATATGCGCTCCTCTTCCACGTCTCGCTTTCTCATCGCATCGCCACATATTTTACCATATTTCCGCCCGCGTTTGTTGGCCAAACGGCAATCGCCCGCTCTTGCAGTCTTCCCTCTTCCATCTTCCCGCTTCTTTCTTCCCTCTTCCCTCTTCACTCATCCCTCTTATGCAACGCCCCTCCATATATATGCGTCCAAACACCCGATTTGCAGAATTCTGCGACGGAAAAACACGGGCGGGAACTCAATCCCACCCCTGATTTCATTGGGCGAAACGACTTTTTCACTTTTTTCAGACCTCACCGAAATCGGTCTGCTTGCGATGCCGTTTCCGGTGCGGTCAGGTTGAGTCGCTGGCCAAACCTTGCCTACCATGTTCATCATGCAGTTCATGAGGAGGTTGGGTGGGTTGAGTGGTTTTTTATTATTGAAACGACCGTTTTGAATGGTTCGCGCCTTGTGTTTCCATGGTTCGCGCCGCGCGTTTCCATCGTTCGCAATTCGCGAGGCCATCATCCGCAGACTCCCCAAAGCGGCTCGAAATGCCCGCACTGCTCCGGGGGCTTTGGCCAGTCGTCGCCGCGTATGCCTGGCATTCCTC
>CAMOIK010000073.1 GCA_946615875.1 uncultured Verrucomicrobiota bacterium
GGGCTAGCGTTTGTCGCCGCCGTCGCCGTTTGGCGCCTCTCCCGTCATGGTCACGGGTTCGATGTCGCCGTTCTCCTTGAAGCGCAGGCGGTCGATGCATACCACGCGGTGGTGGCGCGAAAGGCTCGGAATGGGACGCCTGTGGTAGCATATCAGCCAATCGTCGGTCCCCGGGAGGCGGATCACGGAGTGATGGCCGGCGCCCGTGGCCAGCGGTTTCTGCGATGCGAGTATTCTTCCCTTGAACTCGAACGGGCCGAAGGGGGAGTCGCCGACGCTGTAGTTCACGCAGTAGTTGTCCCTCGTCCAGTCTCCGCTGGAGTACATGAAATACCACTTGCCTCGCCTCTCGAACATCACCGAGCCTTCCACGTAGTCTTTCGGCGTCATGTCGCGCCACATGGAGCCGTCATCGAACGGCAGGAGCGACTTGAAGTCCGGCGCGAGCCTGACCATGTTGCAGCGTCTCCAGCCGCCGTATATCATGAACCATTCGCCGCCGTGCTCGAAGACATACTGGTCTATGGGCTGGGCTCCGTTCCAGAAGCAGTCGATGAGCGGCTTGCCTATGAGGTCGCGATACGGGCCTTCCGGGCGGTCGGCCACGGCCACGCCGATGCCGCCGTATTTGCGGTCCGACTTCGCCCTTACCACCGTGCCGGTTTTCGAGCCGTCGGCAGGATAAGTGTCGTTGGCGGAGAAGAAGAGGTAGTATCTGCCGTCCTTCTCGTGGACGTCCGGCGCCCACAGGCAAGAGTTCGCCCATGACACGTCCGCCGCCTTCAGCACTTTGCCGTGCTTGGTCCACGTTTCCAGGTCTCGCGACGAGAAGGCGTCGAAGAACGTCTGTTCGCCGAACGGCGCGGAATACGTCGGAAACACCCAGTATTCCCCGCCGAAACGCCGTATCTGCGGGTCGGCATACCATCCGTCGAAGATCGGGTTGGCGTCCGCCGCGAACGGCAGCGCGGCCAACGCCGCGAACGCCAGCGCTTTCGCATTCATTGTTTTTCCTTTTTCCTTTCTTTCCTGCCCGTTGGAAATGCGTCCGCCCTGCATTCGCCCTTGGCGCCGGGCGCGGGGCGGGCGGGGGCGCGGAGGAGCGAGGCGATTTTGTGTATGTGCTCTACGAGATCCGGGTCTAGCGTCTGGACGAGGAAGGGTATCACCTTGTGCCGGACCTTGTTGCGCTCGATGGAAAGGTCGCCGTTGGAGGCGTCCTCGCGCCATTCCTCGCCGTATTTGCGCAGGTAGTCCTTGAGTTCGGCGTCGCGGCAGCCGAGGAGCGGGCGCACGAACCTGACGCCGCCGACCTGCGAGACCGGCTTCAGCCCCGCCAGCCCTTCGGGTCCGGACGCGCGCCGCAGACGCATCAGAAACGTCTCCGCTTCGTCGTCCATGTGGTGCCCGGTGGCGATCGCGTCCAGCCCCAGCGATTTCGTGCATTTCGCGAAGAAGTCTATGCGTACGCGGCGAGCGGCCATTTCCACCGACTCTCCCGGCAGGCGCACGACCTTCGCGTGCACTCCTTTAAAAGGAATAGAGAGGCGCTTTGCCAGCGCACGGACGAAACGGTATTCCTCCTTGGACTCCTTGCGGAGCCCGTGATCGACGTGCAGCACCACGAAACGCCTGGCGGCGTTCTTCTTCTTCCCGCCTTTCGTGAGCAGGAAGGCGAGCGCCACGGAGTCCGCGCCGCCGCTGACGGCCAGCCCCACGCGCCCGCCGGGCAGTATCTTTCGGTCGATTTTCACGTGTCTTGTGTTTCGGTGCCGGAGGCCGAAGGCGGGATGCCGTCGGACTCCGGGCGCACATTATACCATATTTCCCGCAATTTGCGCCGCCATAGGCGGGGGAAATATGGTATAATATGCGGACACGAAGGAAACAACCACGATGAAAATCAAGTTTGGCAAGACTGCAGAAAATATCGTCACCCGCAAGGAGTTCCCGCTCGCCAAGGCGCAGAAAGTCCTGAAGGGCAAGACCGTCGCCGTGCTGGGCTACGGCATACAGGGGCCGGGACAGGCGCTGAACATGCGCGACAACGGCATCAACGTCATCGTCGGCCAGCGCAAGAGCGGCAAGGCCAACTCAAGCTGGGCGCGCGCCAAGAAGGACGGATGGGTGGAGGGCAAGACCCTCTTCTCGCTGGAGGAGGCGGCGCAGAAGGGCGACATCGTCATGATGCTCGTCTCGGATGGCTCGTGCCCTGAGGTGTGGAAGAAGGTGGAGAAGTTCGTCACCCCGGGCAAATACCTCTACTTCTCGCACGGGTTCGGCTACGTTTACAACAAGCTCACCGGCATCAAGCCGCAGAAGGGCGTCGGCCTCGTGATGGTGGCCCCCAAGGGGTCGGGAACGAGCGTCAGGCGCAACTTCCTCTCCGGCGCCGGCATCAACTCGTCGTATGCGTTCGAGCCCAACGGCATGAAGGCGAAGGACGTCGAGGAGGTGACCAAGGCCATAGGCATCGCCGTCGGCTCCGGCTACCTGTTCCCGACGACGTTCGAGAACGAGGTGACGAGCGATCTCGTGGGCGAGCGCGGCATCCTCATGGGCGCTCTCGCGGGCGTCATGGAGGCGCAGTTCTACACCCTGCGCGCCAACGGCCACAGCCCCTCGGAGGCGTTCAACGAGACGTGCGAGGAGCTAACGCAGTCCCTCATCCGCCTCGTCGACGAGAACGGCATGGACTGGATGTACTCCAACTGCTCCCAGACCGCGCAGCACGGTGCGCTCAAGTGGCGTCCGATCTTCCGCAAAGCCACCGAGCCCGTGTTCAAGCGCCTCTACAAGAGCGTCAAGACGATGCAGGAGGCGAAGGAAGTCATCAAGGACACCGGCTGCGCCGACTACAAGGAGCGCATGGCCGCCAAGCTCCAGGAGATGCACGACTCCGAGATGTGGCAGACCGGCGCCGCCGTGCGCTCGCTGCGCCCGCACGAGGAGGCGAAGGGCAACGCTTCGTCCGCCGGATGGGGCGGCCGCAAGATCGTGAAGTGAAGCGTCGCGCAGACGCTGCGCGCCAGGCGGGAGGGCGCGGGGCCGGTGCCTCGCTCCCTCCCGCTCCGTTTGCGCCACCGCAGCGGAAAATATGGTATAATGTCGCCATGTCAGACGAAGAAGCGAAAGGGCGCCGCGCGGCGGCGCGGGCCGACGCGCCGGAAATCGACCTCGTGTATCTGTGGTGCGACCTGGCGGACCCGGCTTTCCGCGCAAAGCGCGCCGCGGCCATGCGCGAGGCGCACCTCGTCGTGAACGAGGGCGACAACGGCGCCTGCCGCTACCAGAGCCACGACGAACTGAAGTATTCGCTGCGCTCCGCCGGGATGTTCGCGCCATGGCTCCGCCTGATCCACGTCGTCATCGACGACGACATCGCGCCGCCCGCCTGGCTCGACGTCTCCAGCCCCCGCCTGCGCATCCACCGCTGGGGGGAGATCATGCCGCCGGAGAAACTGCCGTGCTTCAACTCCTCGGCGATGGAATTCTTCCTCCATGAGATACCGGGGCTTTCAGAACGCTTTCTCTACGCGAACGACGACATGATGTTCGCGCGCCCCGTCCGCCCGTCGTTCTTCTTCGGTCGAGACGGCTGGCCCGTCTTCCGCTACATGGCCAGCCGCATCGACATGGACGCGCCCGAGATCGCTGACGGCTACCGCCACCGCGTACGCGAAAGTTTCCGCTTCGCCGTGCGCACCTTCGGCGTGCGCCATGGCTACGCCCGGGCGTTTGGGCACCTTTCCCACCACAACATAGACGCCTACGTGAAGAGCGACCTCGCCGCGTTCCGCGCCGCCTTCCCCGACGTCTGGGAGCGCCAGACCTCGCACCGCTTCCGCAGCCGCGACCAACTGCAGCGAGAGGTGTTCGCCGGCTTCGCGTTCTCGCTCGGCCACGCGCACTTCCGCCAGATCCGGAGGCCTTGGTGGGAGACCGTGCTGGGTCTGCCGCACCGCGACTCGTGGCACTGCATACCCACCAAGGACGACATCGAGCGGGAGTTCCGACGCATCAAGCCGTCGCTCGTGTGCATGAACGATTCTCCGGAGGTCACGCCGCTCGGCCGCGAGAGCGCCACCCGCTTTCTTGAGCGGCACTTCCCAGCGAAGTCGGAGTTCGAGCTGTGACGCCGCCCAGTCGCCGGCGCTAGCGGTCGGCGACGATGGGTTCGATCAGCACCGTCCATTTCTCCGGCGCTATCGGGAAGATGTACTTCTCCATCGGCTTTGGACCGCACGAGGCCCCGCCGAGGCCGAGCTGGCGCAGGTCGAGGTTGAGCCGCACGTCCTCTCGCCTCGCCGGTGGCTGAAAGGTCCGCCGCTCGCCGTTCTGGTGGCGTGCGAACTTCAGATCGTCCATGGAGTGGTGCAGCGCCTGCACGAAGAGCGGCTCGCTCGCGGTGAAGCGCACGCCCGCGCCGTCGGCGTCTGTGAAGCTGGCCCACCGCGCCCCGGAGCGGTAGGAGCAGTCCTGCGGGCGCGTGTACGGCTCGAAGAGCCCGTCCACAGTGGAGCGGTATTCGCCGAAGAACGAGCCGCTGCAGCGGTCGATGTAGTTCTCGCCGGGTCCGCGTCCGTACCAGGCCACGTTCTCCAGCGACGGGTCGAGGCGCATGGACAGGCCCAGGCGCGGCAGCGCCGGCGGCATCGTGCCGTGCGGCTTTACGCTGTTCTCCATGGCGATGCGCCCGTCCGCCGCGAACGTCCAGCGCGTCTCGTGGGTGAAGCCTGCGGATTTCGAGCCTGTCACTTCGACCGCGGTCTCCACCGTGCCCGCCGCCTCGTCGATTTTGATCGGGCGGGCGTGGTAGCGCAACTGTGTCAGGCCGGAATTGGCAAAGGCTTTCGCCAGCCACTTGTCGTTATCGACGAACGCCCGTTCGCACGTGAGGCGAGGTCCGGCCACCGCGCCGCGCCCTGCGTCCTTCAGGATGGTCTTGCCGCCCATCTCCAGTTCGCAGAGCGTCCCGGTGGCTTCGCTGAACACCGCCCTCGTGCCGCCGCAGAGCACGGCCACGCGCCCGTCTTCCCGCGAGACGGTGATGCGCGCGCCGGCGACGCCGAGATCCGGCGTGGCCGGCGGCGAGAGGCGCAGCTGGTCGCTCGCCACCACCCATCCCTTCTCCGCCCAAGGCGTGGTTTCCTTCAGGCGGAAGCGCACGTTCAGGAACGCTTCCACGCCATCGGCGATCTTGAAGCGCGGCAGGTCGATGCGGGCGCTGGCGAGCGGCGGCACGGGCGGAACCGCGAGCGCGCCGCGCAGCGTAGTCCTGCCGTTCTCCACCAGCTCCCATTCGCCGTCGAACTCGTCCGCCCGCGTGAAGCCGAAGCGGTTTTCCAGCGTGCCGTCTTCGCGGACCACGAGGTTGCGGTGGACGTGCGCGACTTCGCGCAGCTTGGCGGAGACACGGCGGAAGGGATCTACGACGCCGTTGCAGTTGAACGGCCCGTCGTTCGGCTGCTCGTCCCAGTCGCCGCCGTAGGCGAGGCAGCGCACCGGGCGGCCTGCGGAGTCAGTCTCGCCCGTGTCCTTCCATACGGCCTGGTCGGCCCAGTCCCAGATGCACCCGCCCGCCAGCGATTCGTGGCGGTAGATCGCGTCCCAGTATTCGGCGAAGTTGCCCATTGAGTTGCCCATGGCGTGGGCGTATTCCGTGATGAAGAAGGCCTTGCCCGACGAGTTGTCCTGCGGCGAAGTGTCGTTCGCGGTGCGCTTTGGCACCACGATGCCCTCAGGGCCGTCGCCGAGCCGCCCGCGCGTCTCCAGCCATTCCACGGAAGGATACATGCGCCCGTCGATGTCGGCATCCTTGTTGCCGCGCTCCCAGTGGACCGGGCGCGAGGGATCGAGGGCGTGGACCGCGGCGATCGCGTGGCGGAAGCAGTCGCCGTGCCCCGTCTCGTTGCCGACCGACCACATCGCGATCGACGGGTGGTTGCGGTAGAAGACGGTGTGGCGCTCGTTCCGCTCGACGATCGAGTGGTCGAAGGCCGGGAAGCGGCCCAGCGCGTCGTCGCCCCACCCCGGCTCGTGCCCCTCGACGTTCGCCTCCGCCACCAGGTAGATGCCGTAGCGGTCGCACAGGTCGTACCACAGGTGGTGGTTCGGGTAGTGCGACGTGCGCACGGTGTCGATGTTGTGCCGCTTCATCAGCATTATGTCGGCGATCATCGAATCAAGGGTCACCGTCCGCCCGTTCTCTGGGTCGGTCTCGTGGCGGTTCACGCCCTTGAACTTGATAGGTCTGCCGTTGAAGAGCAGCGTGTGCCCCTCGATGCGCACGTCCTTGAAGCCGACGCGCTTCATGCGCACGTCCCCGCCTTTCTTCACGACCAGCGTGTAGAGGTTGGGCTTCTCCGCGCTCCAGAGACGGACGCCCTGCACTTGCGCGGAGCCGGACTCCGGCGAAAGCCGCGCCACGGGGCGTTTCTCCGCGTCGTAGAGCGTGGCCGACCACTCGCCTTCCAGCCCAGCGAGCGCGAGCGTCGCCGACGATTGGTCCTTCGCGACGGCCGTTTTCACCTCGAAGTCCCATATGCCGTCCTTCGGCATCGACCACAGTGTGACGTCGCGGAAGATGCCGGAGAAGCGCGTCATGTCCTGGTCTTCGAGGTAGGAGCCGTCGCACCAGCGATATACCTCGACGGCGAGCAGGTTTTCGCCTGGGCGCAGGAAGCGCGTGATGTTGAACTCGCTCGGCAGCTTTGAGTCCTCGGCGTAGCCCACGCGTTGTCCGTTCACCCACACGTAGTATGCGGAATACACGCCGTCGAAGCGCAGGAAGACTTCGCGCCCTTCCCAGCCGTCTGGCACGGAGAAGCGCCGGCGGTAGGACGACACCGGGTTGTAGTCGGCCGCGCCGCTCTGGCGGTCGCGGATGAACGGCCACTCGAGCTTGTGCGGGTATCTGACGTTGGTGTAGCCGGGCGAACCGAAGCCGCGCAGCTCCACGCAGCTGGGCACGTCGATCTCGAACCAGTCCGAGTCGTCGAAGTCCTCGCGCCAGAAGCCCTCCGCCCGCAGGTCCGGGCTGCCCGCCCACGAGAGGCGCCACACGCCGTTGAGCGACGCGCGGTATGGCGTCTGCGGCTCCAGCGCGTCTGTGAGCGCGTCCGCCTCGCTCGCGAGCGGCATGGAATAGGTGCGCGGCGGCTCGCGGTTGATGGAATTGACCGAGAGGTCTTCCCATTCGTTCGTTGTCTGCCACGCGAACGCCGCGTGGGCGGATGCCGCCAGGGCGGCGAGCGCGGCTTTCCGCGCCAGTGTCGTTTTCATTTTGCCGTCCATCCTTTCGCAGGTATCACGAGGCCGTCGACCTCTGCGTCTCCGTCGCCGTAGTTGACATATATGCGCGTCCCGTCGGAGTATGTCGTGCGCCAGACGCCTTCGGCCGGGGAGTCGTGCTCCTCCATGAACTCGAACTGCAGCGGCGCGAGTCGCTTGTAGATATCCGCGCCCTCACGCATCGTGGCGACGCTGCGCGCGAGTTCTTCGTCCGTGGCGCACGAGAGGTCGCAGTCGCCCATCCAGTTCTTGCCGTCGTGCTTGAACTTTGAGTAGAAGTAGAAGGTTGGGCGGCCGCCGAACTCAATCAGCTTGAGCTGCCAGTATTTCTCCTGCGCGGTGAAGTTGACGGTGCGCGTGAAGGGGTTGGTCGCGAAGATGCCGTGATAGACCAGCTGCGGGAAGGGGGCTATGCGCTCCACCAGGCCCTTGCAGTTCGCCGGATCCTTGAACGACACGTAGAGGGCGCTGTCCAGCTCGCCGACGAAGTGGTCGAACGCGCCTTCCGACGCGAAGCCGCCGAACACGCGGCGCGAGAGCGCGGCGCTCCTGCCCCACCACTCGGCCGTCTCTTTGCGCGTGAGCGGGTGGCGGCGGTCGTGGCACTCGTCGGCGGGCACGATGCTCACCACGTCGAAGTAGCCCAGCCCCTTGAAGCCGTAGGCTCCCATCCGCCACAGGTCGCGGCTCGCGAAGCGTTCGTAGGCGCGCCGTGCGCAGATGTGGGCGCTGCGCCCGCCGCCCCAGTCGCCGCTGGTGACGGTTCCGCCGTCCGGCTTCCTGGCGAGCCATTCCTCGTCCCAGGAATCCGCGATGCGGTATGCGTCGAGGTAGTTGCCGTGCGGCACGATCAGGTAGCCGAGGTCCAGCACGTCTCTCACGCACTCGCGCAGTTTCGCGTCGCCGCCGAGCGTCGGCTCGGCGGGGAAGGCCTGCGGCCAGCGGCCGTCGTGGCCGCCGATGTTCCAGCCCACCAGGCAGAGTTCGGCGCGCTCGATGCCGGCCGCCTTCATGGCGCGCGCAATTTCCGTCACGCGGTCGAACGTCACATACGGCGACACTGGCGGCTCGGACTCCGGCGTCTGTTCCAGGATTGGCGGGGGCACTGGTTTCCACGCCTGCCTGATGCGCACCTCCGGCGCGAGGATGGCGGCGCGCAGCGTCTCGTTGGTGGCGGCGCGCTCCTTGAGGGGAGCGCAGGCGCCGCGCCGCAGCTGGTATTCGCGGTAGGCCCTGGCCATGCCGCCCATGGAGGCGTCTTTTCCCTCCAGGCGCCGGAACTCTATCTCGAAGTCCTCGTACGGGGAGCGGCACAGCTCGTCGGCCAGCACGCAGCTCATGCGGTATTCGCCGTTTTCCGCCGTCACGCGGGTGGTGAAGTAGTATTTGAGCTTGCGGACTATCGCCACGAAAGTGCGTTCCGGCGTCTTCATGCCATAGACGCTCATGAGCTGCCAGCGGCGGCATTCTGCCTTGCCGTTGTCGTGCGTGAAGCCGCCGCACTCGCCGCTGGAGAACACCCAGAAGCCTTCGTCGCCCTTGCGGGCGCGGGCGAAGTCCGGCGTGATCGCCACCGCTCGCGCCCCGCGCACAGCCAGCTCGTCGCGGCCGAGCCTGAAGACCGCCGAGCCGTCCTGCTCCGGCAGTGCGCGGGTCTCGCGCTCGACCCGCCCGTCGGCGTATGTCCACTCAAGTTCGATTTCCGCGGCCCTTGCCGCCGCGCCTAGCGCCAACGCCGCCGAAACGGCGGCGGCCATGCCGCGCATTCTCTTCACAATGTCCATCTGTGCGATTCTTCCTTGCTATGGCAAGCGGCGGGGTTGCGTTGAGCAGACCCCGCCGCCGCCGCTTCTTCTGTATGTGTTTTCCTTGCCGTGTCTCAGTGCATATTATACCATAATGCCGGGCTTCGCGCTACCGGACGATGATGAGCATCCCCGTCTTCGCCGGCTGCATGAACTGCGCGGCGGACAGCGCGGCTGGCGTGAAGCGCATCTCGTCGATCTGCCCGGTGATTCCGCCGCTTGTGCCGAACGAGAACGTGGTGCCGGTCGATGGCAGGGCGAGGATGCCGGAGTCGAAGACGAGCGTGACGCCGATTTGTTCGCGGTCCTTGTAGAGAGCGAAGGTCGTTTTCCCGGCGGCGGCGTCCGTGCCGGCCACAAGCGCCCAATGGTGCCACTTGCCGTCGGCGATCTCATAGTTTTCCGCGAAGTCCTTGTCGGCACGCGATATGCTCTTCCATGCGCCGTTGGCGGAGACGTGCGCGCCCAGACGCAGAGACTTGCTCGGATAATAGAGCGCCCAGGAAATCGTGCCGCTCGTGCCTTCGCCCATGTTGAAGCGCGCGAGCATCGCGCCGCTTGGCACGTTGTCGTATTTGGCGAACCATTCCAGCGTGAAGTCGCGGCATTCCAGCAGCGCGTTGTGCGGGAAGACTACGCTGCCCGCAGAGAGCGACAGCGCCTTTTCGGACGCGAAGTCGGCCCTCTCGTCGCCGTCCAGGTCGTATGCCCTGGCATGGGAGACGTACGAGGCTTTGGTGCCTGTCCCGGCGGGCGCGACCGCCGCGTCCTGCCCCGTCGAGAGATCGCCTTCGAAGTGGGCGAAGAGCGCCGCGCCCTCCGTCCCGAGTGGCCGCGTAGTCAGGAACTCGCCAGCCTTGAGCGCGCGCCGCGTGATCCTGAAGTCGTCGAGCTTGCCCGCGAACGCCTGAGATTCGAGCGTCTCCGCGCCGAAGAAGAAATCGCGCTTCGTGCCCGTCGTGAGCGTTACGTTCCCGCGATCGACAAGGCGGTAGTCGAGAAAGATGGCGTAAGCGCCCTGCTTCTCGTCATAGACGAGCGCATAGTGGTGCCATGCGCCGTCATCGACGCGCCCGGCGGAGTCGCAGTCGAAGTAGTCGACTGCTTGCGGGATGAGGCGGGTCTTCAGCTTTCCGTCGGCCTGGTTGATCATTATCTTGGCGAACGACGGATACATGAACGTCATGGAGTTG
>CAMOIK010000074.1 GCA_946615875.1 uncultured Verrucomicrobiota bacterium
TCGGCCACAGCGAGCGCCGCCAGTACTTCGGCGAGACCGACGAGACGGTGAACCTGCGCGCCCGCGCGGCCATCGCCGCTGGTCTGACCGCGATCGTTTGCGTCGGCGAGACGCTCGAAGAGCGCGAGGCCGGCCGGCTGGTCGAGGTGATCGAACGCCAGATGAACGTAGGTCTCAAGGACGTGACGGCGTCCGACTGCGAGCGTCTCGTCATCGCCTACGAGCCCGTCTGGGCGATCGGCACAGGCAAGACGGCCACCCCCGACCAGGCGCAGGAAGTCCACGCGCTCATCCGCGCCACTCTCGCCAAACTCGTCGGCGGAGAGACCGCACAGAAAGTCCGCATCCAGTATGGCGGCTCCATGAAGCCCTCGAATGCGGCCGAACTGCTGGCCAAGCCCGACATCGACGGCGGACTCATCGGCGGCGCCGCGCTCAAGGCGGCCGATTTCGCCGGCATCGTCGCGGCCGGAAACTGAGCGGATGAAGGGTGAAGAATGTGGAATGAAAACTGGGAGCCGGAAAGCCATGGCGCACAAAACTTTGCATGATGGACGAGGGTTTGATCCATTCTTCGTTCTGCATTCTTCATTCTTCGTCGTAGCCGCGGGACTCGCTCTGGCCATGCTGGCGGGCTGCTTCAAGGAGCCGACGCCCGGCTACAAGGTGCTGCCGGAAGGTTCGCAGGTGTACTTGAACGGCAAGGGGCTCCGCGACCTGTCGTCGGCGAAGGATGCGCTTGCGCAGGGCGACAGGATAAACTACCTGAATCTCGACCGCAACGCGCTCGAAACCCTGCCGTCCGAGATACAGTCGCTGACAGGACTGAAATGGCTTCGTTTGAACGAGAACCGCCTTTCCGAACTCCCTGACATCTCGGCGCTCTCGCAGTTGCGCCGCATATACCTCAGGGGGAACCGTTTCTCGGCCGTTCCTGAGACGCTGAAAAACCTGCCCGCGCTGACAGACATAGAACTTTCCGACAATCCCATTCCCGAAATCCCGGAGTGGCTCGCCCGCAAGGAAGGATTGCGAAACCTCTCTTTCAACCGCACCAGGCTGCGCAGGCTTCCCGACGACTTGAGGGCGTGGAAGTCGTTGTATTCGCTGCAGCTCGGCGGACTTTCCCTGCCGCTCGACGAGATGAAGCGCATACGCGCCGCACTGCCGAAGACGACCGTGGTTTTCTGAGCGATGAAGGGCGGCCAGGCAGAGCGGTTGCGCGCGCTGGCGACGGAGCGGCCGTGGCGGCTGCTCGTGCGCTTCTCGTGGCCTGCGCTCGTCTCGATGAGCTTGAACGCGCTCTACGCGGTAGTAGATCGCCTCTACATAGGCCAGGGGTGCGGCGAGGCGGCGATGGCCGGCCTCACCCTCGTGTTCCCGGTAATGATGCTTTTCGGAGCGTTCGGCGTCTTCGTTGGCGCCGGCCATTCCGCAGTCTTGTCGATACGGCTTGGCGAAGGCGATCGCGTGTCGTGCGAGAAGCTGCTGGGGCAGCTCGTCGCGCTCAAGCTGCTCTTCCTCTGCGTGCTGCCGCCGCTCGTCTTCTTCAACATCGACACCGTCCTGGGATGGTGCGGCGGCCGCGGAGTCAGCGCCGAGGCGTTCGCCAACGCCAAGGAGTATCTGAAGATCGTCGTCTTCTCGCACGTGTTCGCGCATCTGGCGTTCGGTTTCTCGGCCATGATGCGCTCGGAAGGCGCGGCCAGGCAGTCCATGGCGTGCATGGTGGTCGGCTTTGGCACGAACCTCGTGCTGGACCCGATATTCATATTCGGCTTCGGCATGGGGATCGCGGGCGCGGCATGGGCGACCAACATCGCGATGTTCTTCAGCTTCCTTTTCGCCCTGCGCTACTACACGGGCGGTTTCAGCGCGGTGCGGCTGCGGCTGCGCCGCATAGGCATATACCCGGAATTGCTCGCCAAGCCGTGCGGCATAGGCTTTGCGCCGTTCCTGCAGCAGCTTCTCGGCGCCGCCATCAACGTGGCGTTCCCCGTGGCGTTCGCCAAATGGGCGCCTACGCCCGAGGCCGCCACCACGCAAATCGCCTCGCTCGGCGTGTTCGAGAGTGTCGTCATTCTCGTGCTGATGCCAATACTCGGCGCGCAGCAGGGCATCCAGCCGATTATCGGCTACAACTGGGGAGCGAGGAACTTCCGGCGCGTGAAGGCGGCTTTCGTGCTCGGCTTCTGGGTGACGACGTTCTTGTGCGTCGTGGCGACGCTAGTCCAGGTGGTGCCGCCGTTCCCGGAATGGCTGGCTCGCGTTTTCGTCTCGTCGTCCAATCCTGCGCTTGTCGATCTGGCCGCGAAGGATTTGATGGTCGCCAACTGCATGCTCTGGTGCATAGGCTTGAACATCACGGCGACGACCTATTTCCAGTCCATAGGACGTCCGCTTTCCGCCATCGTGCTTTCCACGATGCGCCAGGGCTTCATAATGCTGCCGATGATATGCTTCCTGCCGCACTTCATGGAGGACAAGATGCTCGCCATCTGGCTGTCGCTCCCGGTCTCGGACGTCCTGTGCTGCCTTGCCACGCTCGTCCCGTTCCTCTTGCACATGCGCTTCCTTTCCCGCGTTCGGTCCAATGAGGCGCGAAACCCCTGTATGGAGCAATGAAATGCACAACTCCGCAACTCCACGATCCGGCAATATGCGAAGCAAAGGGCTGAGCCTGCTGAGCGGCGGGCTGGATAGCCAATTGGCCGTCAAGATACTCCAGCGCGCCGGGGCCGAAGTCGAAGGCGTAGCGTTCGCCACGCCGTTCTTCTCGCCAGATGCCGCCCGCAAGGCCGCCTCGGCCTTGGGCATCAGGTTGCATGTCGTGGACTTCACCGCGGACGAGCTCGCGCTCGTCGAGAACCCGCCGCACGGCTTCGGCGGCGCGATGAACCCCTGCATCGACTGCCATGCGGCCATGATACGCCGCGCAGGAGAGATGATGCCCGCGCTCGGCTGCGATTTTGTTGCGACCGGCGAAGTGCTGGGCCAGCGTCCGATGAGCCAGAACAGGCAGTCTCTCGGCATCGTCGAGAAGGCTTCCGGCATGAAGGGGCGGCTTGTGCGCCCGCTCAGCGCTCTTCTGCTCGACCCCACGCTGCCGGAGCAGGAAGGCAAACTGGACCGTTCCAGCCTCCTCGACATATCGGGCCGCTGCCGCGACAGGCAGATTGCGCTGGCCGCGGAGTTCGGCATCGTCGATTACCCGTCGCCGGCCGGCGGATGCAAGCTGACCGAAGAAGGTTTCGGTCGCAAGCTCCGCGACCTGCGCGACCATGAAGGCCTGAAGGATCGGCGTCTGGTCGAACTCCTCCTCGTCGCGCGTCGCTTCCGCCTGCCGGGCGGCAGTTCCGTCGCTCTCGGCCGCGACAGGACGGAGAACGCCGCGTTGAAGGCGGCCGGACTGGGCATCCTCCTCTCGTCTTGCAACTGTCCTGGCCCGACCGCGCTGATGCCGGAAGCGAAGACGCAGGACGACGTGCGCCTGGCCGCAGGGCTCGTCGCGGCGTATTCGCGCAGCGACCGCCTCGCCGCCGACGTCGAGATACTCGTCTCGCTGCCGGACGGCACGACGCACCGAATGCCCGTCCCGCGCCCATATGACCGTGGCGTCTTCAAGCCGTTCCAGATAATGTGACATGGCGTTTGCCCGGTTTTGCCGCTAATTTGACTTGTCGCGAGCCTTGGAACTGGCGATTTGCGCACCTAGTCATGCGAAGCCGCGTCCTTTGACGGACGGGTCGAGTGGAAGTTCGCCCCGCGGCTCAACCTGTCACAAGTTGCAGATTGACGGCGAGGGAGGCGGCTTCGGTGCGTGATGTCGCGCCCGTCCTGGGCACGCGCCCCTGGATAGTCCGGTGACCGCTGGCGTTCGTCAAACTGAACGCAATCGCCGCGCATAGACATTTTCGGCGGAATATGGTATAATTCGTGCCGCTAAACTTGAGAAGGAACGAAATATGGACAAGACGAATGGAATGGCATTGCTGGTGGCGGCGTGTCTGGCGAGTGCGGCGGGCCTTGCGGCGGAGACTCTGAGGCTCGACGAAATGGACGTCTCGCGCATGACCGCCGGATGGGGACGAACGCTCGCCGGCAAGTCGGTCGATGGCAACGCGCTCAAGGTGGGCGGCGCTGAATACTCCTGCGGCGTTGGCACCCACGCGCCGAGCAGGTTCCGGCTGCCTGCGGGCGGCAATGCGCTGACGTTCAGGGCAAAGGTCGGCGTGGACGACGATGCAGGCGGGAAGGGCAGCGTGGTCTTCAAGGTGCTGGCGGACGGCAAGGTGGTCGCGGAAGTCCCGGCCAGGGGCGGCGAAGGGGCGAAGGAAATCGTCGCCGATTTGAAAGGCGCGAGGAAGGTCGCGCTGCTCGTCGAGGACGGCGGGGACGGCGCCCACTTCGACCACGCGGACTGGTGCGACGCCGTGTTCACGTTCAAGGACGGGACGGGCCCGCTGCCATTCGACTCCATGACGCGGCAGCTCGGCATCCTGACTCCGAAGCCGCGGCCGGAGCCGCGCATCAACGCCCCCGCCCGCTACGGCGTCCGGCCTGGCAGCCCCGTACTGTTCAAACTGCCGGTCGCCGGCGAAAAACCCATGACGATAGTCGCCGGCGGCGCAGGGTTTGCCAGGGCGGCGGCCAGGCTCCACTTCGACCCGGCCACGCGCATTCTTTCCGGCACGCTCGACAAGCCGGGCGAATACCCGGTGTCCTTCGTCGCGAAGAACAGGCACGGCTCCGACAGGAAGACCATGACGCTCGTCGTCGGCGACAGGCTCGCGCTCACGCCGCCAATGGGATACAACTCGTGGAACGCATTCGCAGGAAGCGTCAGCGACGAGAAGATGCGCCTCGCCGCAGACAAGATGATCGAGCTGGGGCTGGACGAACACGGCTATTCGTTCTGCAACATAGACGACTTCTGGCAGCGCAACCCGGAGAACGGCAAATCCGACCCGACGCTGGCGGGGGCGGAGCGCGACGACGACGGCTCCATCCGCCCCAACGAGCGTTTCCCCGACATGAAGGCGCTGGCGGACTACATCCATTCGAAGGGCCTGAAGGCCGGGCTCTATTCGTCGCCGGGCCCCTACACGTGCGGCGGATGCACGGGCTCGTGGCTGCACGAGCTGCAGGACGCCAAGGCGTATGCCGAGTGGGGCTTCGACTACCTGAAATACGACTGGTGCAGCTATGGGCGCGTCGCCACCGGCGACGGGTTCGAGCGCCATGCGCGCCCCTACTTCCTCATGGGGCGCTTCCTCGCGATGCAGCCGCGCGATATCGTGTATTCGCTCTGCCAATACGGCGCGGGCGGCGTCTCCGCATGGGGCGCGCTCGCCGGGGGGCAGTGCTGGCGCACCACCGGCGACATCTTCGACACGTGGGCGAGCATCCATGGCGGCATAAGGGCGCAGGCGCCGCTGTGGCTCTACGCGGGGCCTGGCGCATGGAACGACGCCGACATGCTGGTGCTGGGACGGACGGTGTGGTCGAAGGGGCGGCTGACCCCGAACGAGTGCTACACCCACATGTCCATGTGGTGCATGCTGGCATCCCCGCTGATGATCGGCTGCGACCTCTCGCTGATGGACGACTTCACGCTGTCGCTGCTCACCAACGACGAGGTGCTTGAAATCAACCAGGACGAACTCGGCGCCGCCGCAGCGCTCGTCCTGGACGACCGCGAGGCCGAGACCGAGGTGTGGGCGCGGCCGCTGGCGGATGGCTCCCTCGCTTTCGCCCTGCTGAACGCTGATGACGAAGAGAAAACGGTGATTCTTCCATTCGCCAGGCTGGGAATGCGCGGAAAGTGGCGCGTGCGCGACCTGTGGCGGCAGGCGGACGAGGGGGATTTCAGCGACGCGTATGCCGTGTCGGTGCCGGGGCACGCCACGCACCTTGTCAAGCTCTCGCCGCGCGAAGGCGCGGGGATAAAGCCGTGCCTCCGTGACATACGCGACAACGCCTGGCGCCTGTCGTTCGACGCCGACCGCGCGGGCCTGGGCGGCGGAGCCGCCATGCCTTGCGATTGCGCCAAGTGACGCGCGGATGCGATGCGGGACAGCTGTAACCTTGTCGCCGACGAAGTGTAGACAGGGCAGGAAAACCGTTTGAATTGATCCACAGCAACAAGAAAGAGGTCGTGACATGGCAAGACCAGGACAAGTCGGGAACAATGCTCAGCCGTTCAAGCTGACCATCGAGAGTTTCAACCGTCTCAACAACGCCGGCGGCGCGGCGAATGCTCCGCGCCAGTTCGCCAACGCGCAGCCTGCGGCGGCGCCCCAGCCTGCCGTGGCGCAGGCGCAGCCGAGGCGCGGATTTCTG
The DNA here is from genome assembly GCA_946615875.1 of uncultured Verrucomicrobiota bacterium. Taxonomy (GTDB): domain Bacteria; phylum Verrucomicrobiota; class Kiritimatiellia; order RFP12; family UBA1067; genus UBA1067. The sequence goes on from CAMOIK010000074.1 coordinate 6,343, forward strand.
GCGTGGCTCACCGGCCTTTTCAAGTCGGCCACCCCGGCGACCCCGCCGGAACCGACTGCCAAGGAGTTCAACAACCGCGTGCTGGGCGGCATGAAGGCGGCGGACGCCAGCGCTCTTCCGCAGGATTTCCGCGACGCGCTCGCGTATGTCACGGACAATCTGCGCGCGCGTTTCGGCGTGGAGAAGGTCCCGAACGGCGCCAAGTTCTCGGAGATCGTCGGCTCCGCCGCGCTTGCAGACGCGCTGGACGCGCGCCGGACCGAGGCGGACGGGCAGGGCCGCAGGCTGACCGCCGCCGACATCGCGGAAATCTACGCCGAATGCGCCATGACGCGTTTCTCTTTCGAAGCCATCGGCGCGAAGATCGCAGACAAGGCCCGGAGCATGGGCGTGGAGTCCATGTTCACGAAGCGCGCGGCGGGCGCGCAGTTCTCCGCAAGGTGTCCGCAGATAGCGGCGGAGATACGATGCTGCAAGTCTCCGGCCGAGCTGGAGGCGGTGCTGCAGAGGTACGATGCGAACATGGCGGAGTTCGTGCGCATGGCGGAAGCGACTGGGCGCGAGGCGAAGGCGGCGCTCCCGGCCGCCGCTGACAAGCTGGCGGCCGCATTCGGCGCGGACGGCCGGTTCGTCGCCGGAATGTTCAACACCGAAAAGCTATCTGCGCGCATCCTCGAACTGTCGTCCAGGATCGTCGCGGGCAGAGAGCCGGGCAGCACCGAGCCTGGTTTCGACGTGAAGGCCGCATACGCGCGCGTCGTCGATGGGTTCGTGCAGGAGCGGCTTGACTACTGCTCCGAGATAGACGCGCTGGATATCGAGCAGGGCCTGAAGGAGACCTTGAAAAGCGAACTGTTCGGTTTGCGCGAACTGCCCAAGCTCCGCCCTGCGCAGATCCTCCAGCTCGCGCAGTCGGTCGATATGGGCAAGATCGAAGGCATTGCCGGCAAGGGAATGCCCGCTGCGCTGGTCGGCGGCATGCTCGCCAGCCAGGCGGACAAGTTGAAAGCGGCGGTCGCCGGCATGGCCGGGCCCGAGGCGATTGCGACTTTCGGCGCCGACGACTTCACGCCTGTTTACAATTGGTCGCTCGCAATGGCGCTGGCCGGGAAGCCCGCCGTGAAGCAGGGGCTCGCGGGGCGCATCGACGATTGCCTGAACGAGGCGTGCGCCAATTTTCAGAAAGCGGGAATGTTCGACGCCGCGCATCTGACGGCGGCGGTCGTCGCAGTGGCGAAACCCCTTGCGCAAAACCCCGCCATGAGCGAGCCGAAGTACTTGCGGCTCGTCGGCAAGGAGGCGGACGCGGCGTTGTCGGAGGCCGGCGTGACTGATGCGCAGGTGCGCGCCGACGCGAAGGCGGCGATCCTCCATCGCGCCAAGGCGGTGCTCGGGCGCGAGACCGGCATCGGCGCGCTCTCCAACGCATTCCTGGTGCTTCGGGCGGAAGCCGCCGAGCTGGGACGCGCGCTGGATTTCGTGGCGAAGACGCGCTCGTCGGCGAAAAGCGTCGCTGCGACGACGATCGCCGTCTCCACCGGACTCGGCAAGGGGCACGTCCTGAACAATCTGGACGCCTCCGGGCTCGTCTCCGATTGCGGCAAGCTCCGCTTCCTCTACGACGACATCGTCGGAAAGGCGAAAGGCGGGGCGGCGACGAACGCCGCCGAAGCCGCGAACAAGGCGAACGACATCGTCGCGAAGTTCGCGTTTGCGAAGATCGAAGTGCTCAAGAGCATCAACGACGCCGGGTTCGACGTGGCGGACAAGGCGGAGTTCACCACGAGCGCGCTGCGCAGCGGAGACTGGAAGAGCCCCAACGTCGCGATCGCCGCGAAGCGCATCGCCGAGAGCGCCCTCATGAAGACGGCCGTGGCCTCGCTCGCGACCATCCTGAAGGACGGCTCCTCGATGGGCGACGACGATCTGCGCGACGCGTTCGTGATGTTCGGCATGAAGTTCGCGGCGGCCATGCGCGAAGACCTCAATGCGCACGGCGACGAGTGGGCAGGCGGCAGCGACACGCTGCAGCTCGTGCAGAGCATGGTCGTGCGTTTCGCGGCGAAGAACCATCCCGACATCGCGGAGTCGCTTGCGAGTCTCGGCGCGACGGGCAGGCTGAAGCTGCTGGCCGACGCGCTCACGGACAACATGAAGGCGCTCCATGCTCGCAAGATGGACTTCATGCTGCTCGTCCAGTACAACATGCTGGGCGAGCCGGCGGGAGAAAAGATCCGCGAAGCCATGAAAGATCCGGCCCTCAGATACGACAAGGCGGCGCACGACGAATGCGTCATGCTGGATGAAGCGAGCAACGTCGCGAACGGTTTCTTTGCGATGTTCACGAACGGCGTGCCCTCGGGCGACGCGGTCGCGGCCGCGAAGTACGTCGCGCTCAACCGCGTCGGCCCGGGGATGGTCGCGAAGTATTCCGGCAGCCTCGCCAACGAAACGGTGCCGCTTCTCAAGAACCTGGTCGGCAAGCTGGACTGGCGCGCCGGCAAGGCGGAAGCGAGCGAGGAAATCGTGAAGAAGTTTGTCGAGGACATGAAAGATTGGCGCGACGTCGCTCCAGGTTCGCAGGACGCCGCCGGACTGGAGGCGGTCCTCGCGCGCCGCACGGAAGGATACCTGATCGACACCCTCGCCGGACTGACGCAGAACAAGTTCGACCGTCCGGACTATCCGGGACTTGCGGGGACGTTCGTGCAGGACATCACCCGCTGCACCTACCGCTTCAACGGCGTCACCGCAGGCGGCAAGGACGCGACGACGGCGAGCATCGTCGCCGAGTTCGAGAAAGCGATTCCCGATCCGGCGAAGCGGAAGGTCCTCTCGGCCATCGCCAGCCAGCAGCTGTTCGGAGATCTTTCGGCGTCCGTCAACAACAGGCTCCCGTTCTCTTCTTGGAAGGCCGGCATGGGGGAAGAGCCCATCGCCAACATCCCGGGGATCGAGAAGTTCGCCGCGCGCGACATATTCGCGACCGGCAACCCGTTGTTCGGCAGCGGCCCCATGACGTTCGACATCAGGATGTCGGAGGACGGCAAGTCCGCAAAGATCGTCGCGACGGCGAAGTTCCCGCTCGCCGCCGACGTCTCGCTCCCGAAAGTGAGCATCGGCAATTGCGTTTGCGTGCAGTCGTTCACGGTCGATTTCGGCAATCCGCCCGCGATCAAGGACTTCTCGCTCTCCCAGACGTTCGCGGCTTGAAAGGCTGAAGAAACCGAAAGACGAAGGTGACACATGAACCATGAAGAACTGATAAGGCATCTCGGCTCGGCAATCGGCGCGGCGCTCGCGCTCTCGCCGGCCGGAACGGCGGCGGTGAAATTCGACGGCGACGAAGTCGATTTCGAGTCTGCGGAAGGGCGGCTCTACATCTACGCCGACATCGCCCCCGCCGAGGGCCGCGAAGGGGACTTCGCGGCGCTGCTCGCCGCAAACCACCTATGCGCGGAGACGGGCGGCGCGGCGGCGGGGCTGGACCGCGCGCGCGGCATGTTCACGCTGTGCCGCGTCCTGGACGGCGACATGGAGTATTCCGTGTTCGAGCAGGCGCTCGCCGGCTTCATCGACGCGCTACGCGCCCTCCGGCGCAGTCTTGCGAACGAGGCCGCGCCATCGGAAGACTTTGGGAGCCGCTCTTTGATGGACGGCATGATTTCCGTGTAGCCGTGGCGGCGGCGCCAAGTCGCGGAGCATCTCGCCTTGTTCGCTCTCTTCTGGGCGCGGAGGCGCTCTATTTGATGATTATTACAAGGCCGCGCTTTACCCAGTTCTTGAGCGTGCACTCAAGTCGCGGGCCGGCCTCGACCGGCAGTTCGCGCGAGACAAGGCCGAAATTCCAATTCCCCTGTGGATCGTAGGCGTAGAGGT